>JALYLJ010000097.1 GCA_030774295.1 Thermoproteota archaeon | reverse complement strand
CATCACAGATTGAGCATGATGGAGGTAGGAGCATGAACGCCTCTTCTGGCTGTCGAATATCTCATTTTTGGATTTTCATGCTTTTTGTCGAGTGAGATACGCATTGTAAGGTCTGAATTCAGACAGGTACAGCTCGTAAATCTAAGCGGACAGATTTAAGATAAACTGTAATAAGTGCTGAACTCAGGTTAGTATTAAGTAATGCCATCGTGTCTAGGTACCAAAGAAAGAGAATTTATCAGAGATCTCAGCGAGTGGGATATAGTAAAATTACACAAGAAATATACTTCAAGTTATAGACGTGTAATGAAATACCGACTTTTACAGAAGAGAAGATTTTTAGCACAAGATCTACTGAGCATTAATTCAGTTTTGGACAAGTTACAAACCTTGTAGGACGAGTTTAACCCTATTTAGTGATATGGAACGAATTTGATTGATAAAATGAGTAGATATGAAAGTTCTTGACATTCATCTAAATGAAAGTTAGATTCAAAATAATCTTAATTGAATAAGCATTATTATGATGCGGGCTATATTGAATAGTTCTTTTTCATGATAATAGTTATTTACTAGATCGAATTACTAATCGGGCTCGTTATTGAAAATATTTTCCGAACTTTAAGATACAATCAATTTTACATTATGATCGAATCATGTTTCTGATATCTATCAAATCCCTCAGAATGGAGCTTGCCGTTTCCATACCCCCTGCACCCTTACCGATGATTGTTTGTTGACCTGAATGTTGACATGTAAATGTAATAGCATTGAGAATTCCATCAACGCAAATTGGATCCTTCGTTGATACCGCCTTTGGTTCAACGGTTAGATTCTTACCATCACAAGTAGCTATTAATTTTATTGCATTCCCCTTTTTTCGTTCTTTAGTAACATCTGACGCCTGTACATTCCTAATACCAGTTCTCTTAACATTACTCATAGTGGATTTCATGTTCATAATCAAGTTTGAAGCAATAACGAGTTTTGCAACTGCATCATAACCATCAATGTCAAGCGTTGGGTCCTTCTCTGCGTATCCTTTTTCGGACGCATCCTGGAGGGCTTGAGAAAAATTTAGTCCTTCAAACATTTTACTTAGAATATAATTCGTTGTTCCGTTAAGAATTCCTTCAAATGAAAGGATTCCATCACCTTTCAAGCACCTCTTTGCAAATTCTAATATCGGAGTTCCTCCGCCAACAGTTCCACTGAATTTGAATGCTATTCTATTGTAGTCTGCCAACTCCACCAAGGAAGGAAATTCTAAGGCAAGTGGTCCTTTATTGACTGTAATAACGTTTTTACCAGATTTCATGGCGGTGACGATATGGGTTTTTCCAGGCTCACCGTCTTTAATATTGGTTGGAGTTAGTTCAATAACAACTTCTGCATCCATATTTTCAATAACATCCAATATTGAGCTACTTTCACTGGACCCATAGTGAATGACTGATTTCTTTTTCTTCTTTACACTCAATAATCTATCTAAATCTAATCCTTGGTTGGAGGTCACGATACCACCGTTATCAGCACATGCAACTACTTTGGGCTTTATTCCGTAGTCATTAAACAGATCTGCTGAATGAGACAATAATAATTTAACAAAGCTCTGGCCCACCACTCCAAAACCTATCAATACAAGTCTCAATTACTCTAGTATCTTAAAATATCCGGTTAAATAAGTTTGAATTCACGTCAAAGGTACTTGTGGATAGGCAATTTACATCATCTTTTGGACATTTAAGACAGTAGAGATGTATCAAATCAATGATGTGCCAAATGCACATTTTTTGACAATCATAATTTAATACATTTTTTACAAAAACTGCCATGAACCGCCAAGGTGTCGGGTTATTTATTGGAATGGTACGAGTGGAGAAGAATAAAATTGTCTAGAGGATTTGCGGTGTTTGTATTCTGGTTGATAGGCTTTGGAATCGGCTTTGCTGGGTACCTTTCGTTGCCCGGAATTGCAGAGTGGTTTACTACATCAATGCCAAAATTTGTAAATCAGGCAGTTATAGGTGCACTCATAGCAGGTATGATTGGATCTGCAGTAAGTACATTTACTGTGGTTACATGGGCAAATAAAGCAAGCTAGTGCCTCACCAAAAAAGCAGGTTTCGGATCAACTGACATTTTTCCATCAGATATCTTGATCTTTATTTATCAATTGACATTAATAATTTGAAAAGGATTAAAAATGTCTGAACGTTTTTAATCTGTATATGTATAACGGAGAGTTAGAAGTACAGGCTAAAAGAAAGGCTTTGGCTGTTTTGCATGATGAAATTACTCATATTCTCAATGCAGCAAGAGATCTATCATCGCTTACTGATTCCATAATAAAGGGGACAAATAAGGAAACTGAATTATCCCTTGTGAGGATGAAAAATGCTGGTGAGGAAGTAGAAAATCTTAGACGTAAGATGACCAGAGAAATTTCAGATACTGGAAGTCTCATGGTATACAGAGAAGATGTTTTGAGAACAGCCTATATCATTGATGATATAGCCGGATACATCACCGGGATTGCCTTCAGACTCTCAAACATCAAGATTGCGACCCTCAAGAAAGGCAAATTTGATGAAGACATTAGTGAGCTCATCAAGATGGTAGTGGAGGCCATTTTCAAGTTAAACGAAATGGCGCGAGCTCTTAGCATAAACCCTTCAAGCACTATAGAATTTGCACAGGAGGTGCAGAATATTGAAAGAAAAGTTGATAACTCTTACAGGAAAGTTGTAATTAAAGCCTTAAACGAAATTCCAAATACAAAAGATCTTCTACTTGTCAAAGATGCCGTGGAAGGTATAGAGGGAATGGCTGATAAATGTCAGGCAGCTTCAGAC
>JALYLJ010000096.1 GCA_030774295.1 Thermoproteota archaeon | reverse complement strand
GGGATGGCTGGCACCAATCTTTAATAGTATTCTATCTCCGGGTAAGAAATAGATGTTTTTGGTATATATGAAAAGATAATTTAAGCATTTCTAGAGTTCTCTGTAAATAATTGGATTAAAAGCCTTAAAATCGAAAAACTTTATCTAATTCATAGCCTTATAGTCTGGTCTGGTTAGCGTTCATGAGAGATTGCTACTAACAAGAAATTTGTTAGTATCGTGGACGATGAGATAGATATTACTGTGCTTTTCGAGAACGCAATATGTGCTGATATTACTGGCATCGCTGTTGTTAGTTTTAACGATCCTGGTATCGCTCTAGAACACTTTTCAAAAAATAAACAAGCGTATGCGCTGGTCATTTCTGATATGAGGATGCCTAATATGGATGGTCTGGCATTGTTAAATAAAGTAAAAGAACTCAATCCCAAGGTAAGAACAATGTTAGTAAGCGCATACGATTTTCATAATAATCCTATTTTTGAAAAGTATCTCCAAAAAGGGATCATAGATTCGTTTACAGAAAAGCCTATAAAAATAAACAGATTATGCCAAAAGGTAAGAGATGAAATACAGGCTTATAGACAAGGTGTAAAGAAATCTAATCTAACTTGAATCACAATAGGATTAACTATTTTATAATATGTTGGCTATCTGAAATTAACGCAACCATCATCCGATAGCCGGTGGGTATTTCTGGAACCTTTTGCTCGTCCCACCGGTCTAACCATTTTATAATTTATTGGCAATATTATCACGAACGTAATGAAAGATACCATCATACGTTCGCTGGCAGGATTATTTTCGTCCGCTATCGCGTACGGCACTAGTTCCGCCGGAGTAACTTCTTAAAACAAATAGAATTTAACTAGGCATTAAGAAAATATTGGAAGTAAAGTTTAGGATGAGGCGCAGTCTATAGTGTCTGTCGAGAATAGGATAGTTAGTATCGTAGATGACAATCCCGACATCATTTTGCTTTTTCAAGAGGCTCTAAAAAGCATCTCAGGAATTACAATATTTACATTTACAGATCCCATTTTGGCACTAGAGCATTTTCAAGCAAATGAGTACGCCTATGTGCTAGTAATATCTAATTATAGAATGCCTGGATTGAATGGCACGGAATTTCTAAAAAAGATAAAGGAATTGAACCGGTTTGTAAGAACGATATTAATGACTGCATTTCAAATAGAAGATAAGGTGTTTCGCGAATATACTAAAAAGAAAATAATAAACGCATCTCTTCAAAAACCAATAGGTATACACGATCTTCTTAAAGAAGTGGATACTCAATTACACTCTTATGAAATGCAAAAGAAATTTCCCTCGGATTAAAGTTCCTATCATTTGTTCCATCTGATATATTAGGAAATTGTTTCATGTTATACAAATGAATGTCTTATGGGCGTTTGCAATAATAATAGTGGTTTTTGTGTCAACAGTTCCCGTCATATATCGAGTTATTCCATTTATATCGGGTGCAAACTTAACGTGTATTGATGGCAATATTACTAAATTAGGGAATCAATCTATCAATCTTAGTATAATGAGCGAAGGATATTTTAAAAATTTAACTACGGATAATCCTCAATTAGCACAACTGATCTGTCAAGATATTTTAAATCATACTACAAAGTAAAGTCCTATAAAATTTCTTAGATATTGCGGGCTTAATACAATATATGCAATCAGAGGTTATTTGATTAATATCTATCCAATTCTAATCATGAAAGGCTTAAGAACTATTGTGCGATTATTCAGGTGTTGAAAACCAATTATTTTACGAAATCAATTATTATTGGTCTTCTAATTACTGCCATTCTTGTTACAAACGTAAGCCTCTTTAATAGGGTGAGAGCAGAATCAGGAGTCGGAAACGATGTTTTTAAAGTAGTTGTTACTCTATTTGGGATAACAAATGCAACGAAGGACGTCTTAACTCTGGTTAACGTGAATGATCAAACAAAGATCAAATTGTTTAATGCTGAAGACCCGGAAAACCAGGGACAGGATAAAGTAAGTTACACAATGACTTTTCCGGGCACAGACGTACAAGATAATGACCCTTACACAGTGTGCACAATGACAGTAAAAAATTTCAAACTCGAATGCGATAAAGGAAATAATTCTCCTCTTAATAGACCGGAATTTGTTGACATTAATCTAGGGGGAGGCAGTTCATCAAGTAAAGAAAAAAATGCAGATAAATAAAACGACTGATTATACTTTTTTATAAATACTGTCATACCAATCATCGCACTTGCTACAAAGATAGAACTAAAGGAAATAGATACATCACGGCTATAAGCATCCCAGAGATAACCAAATAGTATATTACCAAATAAAAAAGCCTACACCTATTACGAGTTCATATAATCCTATATTAAAAAGGACTTGTATATCGTAGACAATGAAAATTGGATTAATATCCGATACTCATGATAACATTCAGAATATACGGAAAGCCGTCAGAGAATTTAATGATAATCATGTTGATGTTGTAATCCATGCGGGCGATTTTATAAGTCCAATCGCTGTTGAGTCTCTTGCAGGTGTCAAACTTGTTGGCGTATTGGGAAACAATGACACAGATATTCCAGGACTAACATCAACTTTTAACAAAATACATGGAGAACTGAAAGGAGAGATTTTTGAATCAGTATACGATGGAATGAAGTTCGCTATTTATCATGGTACTAACCTTGCAAAAAAAGACCAGTTAATCAAATCTGGAAAGTATGATGTTTTTATTTATGGACATACGCATAGAAAAGATAATAGATATATTGGAACTACAAGAGTTATCAATCCAGGCACGGCTAAAGGATGGTTTTTTGGACTTTTCGCGACTATAGCTGTATTTGATACCTCTAGTAG
>JALYLJ010000095.1 GCA_030774295.1 Thermoproteota archaeon | reverse complement strand
GATTAAGGATATATGGAATTGCGCTTTCGATAATTATAACAATCTTGGTGTTTGTTTTTGCACCCGTAATTCTAGAAGTCTTCTTTCCGAATTACATTAATTCACTTAATTCCATAAGGATTCTAAGTTTTGGCATAATTCCAATGATGATAACAGGTACTTTGAATTCAAAGTTCTTGGCTATGAAGCGTACTCGTTATGTTCTATTCTCATCAATAACCTATCAAGTAACGCAAATAATTCTTATCATAATTCTTGGTAGATTCTTAGGGATTAACGGAATATCATTATCCGTAGTGATTGCAATGATTGTTCAGATAACGTTTCTTGGTATAGCCCATTTACACCTAAATAAAAATAGTAAACAAAGTAGACCAACCAGTACTTGAATTGAATCAATACCCTTTGAATTATCTGTCCTAATTACTATTCGAGTATTCCATTTTTTATCTTACTGTGTTTTATGATATCTCGGAGATTTCAAATTATGATATGGATTATTATTTTCTTATGATTTTAATTTGTAACTTCAAGGAGTTTCGGTGTTCTGGTGGATGTTTTTACATATTAATGTATTATCATTGTTTGTTTTATCGTCGCAGTCGTTACTTTGTCCTGTACTGATATGAACATCAATTGGGGTATTATAGCCGGTAACAGTTAGACTGTTTATGACATTTTGCAAATCATTTAGGCATAGACTATTATTATCTCCATTTTTTGTATCGTCGCAATCGTTTACTTGCTTCGTATTTATGTCATAGTTAATTTTATTATCGTTACCGATAACACCAATGGAATCGAGGAAATTACTGCTATTATTGGTGCATTCCGCACTGTTGTCACCACTACCCGTTTCATCACATTTTTGAATCTAATCTACATTAATATTCGAGATAAATTTATTGTTCTTGCCAATCATGCTAATTTGATCAGTTGCAGTTTCATCTACATTTGAACAATCAGCGTTATTTGCTCCCGCATCATGTTCGTCGCAGTCGTTTTTGTGCTTTGAATCTGTAACAATATCTACCTTGTTTTGAAATGAATCATTCGCACCATATACATTAGTACTTACGATGCTGCTGAACAACGTGCCGGTTACTACTAAAAGTAAGGAGAGAGCCAAAATTCCAACTGAGTACATTATTCATTACTCGTTCTATTCTATATTATAAATAAAATTGGGTAGAAGTTATTATAAGATGACTGTGCAATTATTTCGTGTAATTTGATTCTATAATTTCTACTGAAAGAAAAAATAGAATGTTGAGACATAATAAACACGCTAGAAAATCACAGTTTAAGTCATTGCCAATTTTAGCATATAAAAATGACTTGTTCACTCTTTCTCGTTTTCCGGGTCTTTATCAAGTGTCCAGGGAAACCAATGTCCAATGATTTTTGCCCAGTCTATTTTCAAAGCAAAATAAATTATTACTCCTAGGACAGCAACACTTGCAATAGTTACTACTATTAAGTAATCTATGTTTGTTGAATTTGACATAAGGTTGTTTACAAACGGTTTTCCGAAATAGATAGCTCCTAGTACAAACATTTCATTAAATGCAAATTTTCCCAAAAAAGTTGCTATGGCAAATTTCCAAGGACTATATTTGGCAAGGCCCAATGGGATATATACTATATCATCAGGTATTGGACTTACAGCAGCAATAAATGCACCTATTGCACCATATCTGCCTAGTAATCTCTGTAAAGGAATCATTTTCCCCTTGATTTTTGAACTTAACATATTCCTGCCATAATAACTTGCATAAAAAATGACTAATTTCGCGATTACCGCTCCAATGGCACTTGAAAGGGAAATTAAAGTTGGATCTAACTTATCATTAAAAGCTGCTGTAATCAATACAGGGAAATAGGGGATAGGTACAAAAACAATGATACTTCCAACAAAACTAATTAGTAATATACCTAAATATCCAAAATCGTCATAGAATGAAAATAATTGGTCAATATTCAATTCTTCTCAGAACTTGAATCTCTTTCCTAATATGCTCTACCAAAATACACTTCAGTGGTCCCTTCTTTTCCGCAGGCAATGCATGAAGAAATATTCTTTTTAGTATTAAATGGAATGATTTGTATATCTGCTGTTGTCTTTTCTTTCACAAGATCCTCGCATTCTCTCTTCCCACACCAACTGCAAGCGACAAAACCTCCAGTTGAGTCAAGCATTGAGAGCAATTCATCTAGATGCGTTGCATTTCTTGTGTTTGTTACGAGATAATTTTTTGCAAGACGATACATGTTAGATTGTATATTTTCTAAAATTGACAACGTCTCGTTTACAAGATCTTTTTCTTTGACATAAAATCTTTCCCTAGTATCCCTCCTTATTAACTCGACTTGTTCTTCTTGAATATCTCTAATTCCGATATTTACTCTTAATGGCACTCCTTTCATCTCCCACTCATTAAATTTCCATCCTGAGGTATACTCGTCCCTGTCATCCGTGTAAGCGCGTATGTTCGAATCCTTTAATTTATTTTCTAACTCATATGCTTTTTGTTTCACAATTTCTTTACTTTCGTCCTTATAAATAGGAACAATAATTACCTGAGTTGGCGAAATCTTGGGCGGCAAAATAAGACCCTTGTCGTCGCCATGAACCATAATTAAGGCGCCTATAACCCTCCAGGAAATTCCCCAGGAGGTCTGCCATACCAGATGTTCAGCAGTATCTTTGTCAAGGAATTTTATTTCAAATGGTTTTGAAAAATTTTGAGCCAAATTATGTGAGGTGGCCATTTGCAATGCTTTTCCATCTGGCATAAGTGATTCCAGACAAGTAGTATAATTTGCACCAACAAACTTTTCTTTGTCTGTCTTGAGTCCAGATGCAGTTGGTATGGCAAGATATTCTTCTATAAGCATTTTGTAAAGATCAAGTATCATCCTTACTTCATCGCTAGCCTCTTTTTCATTGCTGTGTGCAGTATGCCCCTCCTGCCAAAGAAATTCTGAATTTCTAATTAGTGGTTTTGTTGATTTTATTTCAGCTCGGAGAGCACTATTCCAAAAATTCAATTTTAGCGGTAAATCTCTGTAACTTGATATCCATTTTGAGAACATAGAATATGCCAGGGTTTCTGAAGTCGGTCTAACTGCTAATTTTTCACCAAGATCATTATTTCCTGATTTTGTCACCCAATAAACTTCGGGCATAAATCCCTCAAAATGATTCTTTTCAACAGTAAGGAGGCTTTCAGGGATTAATACCGGAAGAAATCCATTTTGGTGACCGGTCTTCTTAAATTGGTCGTCAAGTATTTCTTTAATGTTCTCCCATATTGCATATCCATACGGACGAAGGATTATGAAACCTTTACCCGGCGAATAATCTGCGATACCGCTTTTTATTACACATTGAGTATACCAATCACTGAAATCAACTGATTTTTTTACTGTTATCCCTAGTTCTTTTGTCAAGTTACATTACTACGAGGATCTAAGGTGTTTTATGAAAGAGGTTCTCCTTTACAATAGACTTTGCCCATTATTCTGCTATGAAAGTTACTACATACGTAGCACTGTATGAATCCCAATTCTTTTTTAAAAACTGGGCAATCAACAGCCTCCATTTTCATTCTTTTTAACATTTTTGGACTCACTCCCTTTAACTTTAGTTTTCCCTTATCATCCATCATTCCGATAGCATGCAGTTCAGATTTCGCCTTGTCATCTAGTTTGATACTTTTTTCTACTCCCTTTATGGGAACAATGAATTTCGTATCCGTACTCTCCGCACTCATAAATGTCTAATGATGTTTAGTTCATCTATATGATGCTTGCTATCTGTGTATTTTTTTATGTGAGAAACTATTGTACTTATACGTCATAGTTAGAGATAAAATTTAGGGTGTGAAATGATTATTTATTTGATACTTGTGAATAAAATATGGATGACTATTACGGGATCCTTGAGTTGAACAAAAACGCTTCAGTTGATGAAATAAGAAGATCATTTAGGATCCTTGCATTGAAGTATCATCCAGATAAAAATAAAAACGCAGGATCGAAGGAAAAATTTATGAAAATAGTTGAGGCGTATGAAGTATTATCCGATGCTAATGGTAAGAAAAACTATGATGAATCAATTACTATAAAAAAGAATACTCCAAAATCTGATTTTTCTTGGACACCATCGGCCGATTTTGATAAAGTTTATAGCTATTCGAGGATTAAGAACACCTACGTTGGAGGAGGAATTTGGGACATTGGTGAAAAGGCAACAAAGGGGATGTGGAAGGCAACGATTATACTTCTTGCCGCACTTGCTTCTATGGCGCTACTTATTGTGTTCTTTCCTTAGACAGATTGGAATTATACTTTTTTTCCCTTCTTAGGGTAAGTAGGTCTGTTCTTAACCGTATACTTATACCAGAAGAACGCCGCCAACGCTAAATTTGCAATTGAAGCAAACAGGAAAACTGGAGAATTAGTCTGAGTAAATACTGCGATCCCGTAAATTCCAAAAATCATTGCAGCGATTGATAAAAATTTTAGCTGAGTAGTTGAAATTGGCAACCATATTCAAATGTTTTAATCAGTATAAAAGTCAAACTACTATGTGGCAATTTTCATTCAATTTGTAAACTAATTTGTAAACAAGACCTAATCTATACAGGACTACAAATTGGAATTGGTTCGCGCTTGTGTTGAGATTTTCTTATCATATCAACTACTAATTTTATCTTTTTCTTACTTTGGTTACAGCTGCCAAGATTATTATTGAGATAATACTGCAGTATGATATCTATCTCGCTATACGAAAGACCAAGTTGTTTTTCTGCTAAATGTCCCTTCCATAATCTTGGGCTACTCGGTTGATCGATAATACGATTTGGAAGTCCTAGTTCCTTACCTAATAATTTCACTTGGCTCTTGTAGAGTCCTCCAATAGGGAGCAAATCAGCTCCTCCGTCACCAAATTTAGTAAAATAGCCTATCATTAGTTCGCTCTTGTCAGATGTTCCCAATACGAGTAGATCATTTATACCTGCATAGTGGTATAGCAGTGTCATTCTAAGTCTTGCCGAAATATTTCCTGCAGATAGTTTATTCTTTGAGAGATGATTTAACAAATTGGTTTTTGCACTTTCGAAATGAATTTCATTGTAATTGACTTTCAACTCATTTGCAAGATAACGGGCATTGTCAGTGTCCATTTTTGGTGTAACTCCTCTCTCTGGCATAATCAGAGCCATTATCTTATCTTTTTTTATGGCTTTGGTGGCCAGTACCAGACATACGGACGAATCAAGACCACCACTCAGTCCAAGAACAATCCCATTTTTCTTTCTCAATTTGACTTGTTCTGAAATAAATCTTGTAATTTTGTGTGAAACTTTTTTGCAGTTTAAAGAAAGAAAATCTTGATACATTATTATTTTGCTACCGGGGGTTTGGAGAACGTATTACTTTGATCCAGGTGATAATTAATGGATACCTGAGGGTCTTTCTGTTTACCTGTTAAAATTCCTACTACGATGTCGTCCTTTTTTATAATCTCCTCTTTTCTGAGCTTTCTTATTCCCGCGGGGACTGCCCCTGAGGCCATTTCGCAATCAAATCCGTTAAGCCCAACTAAAGCCATACCATCACTCATTTCTTTGTCCGATACCTGCGCTACAATACCGTTTGTAAATGCAATTGATCTTAATGCCTTAATCAAATTGGCAGGCTTGCCTATTTGTATTGCTGTGGCTTTTGTATGAGGTCTAATGCCATTTTTGTCTTTTTCAATGTAGTATTCTCTAATCAAGCTCATATCAGGTCTGCCGTCATTCCATGTTAGTTTTTTACTACCAAACAGTCCATTGGTCAACTCATAAAACGTATTGGCTCCTTCTGAATTAACGACTAAT
>JALYLJ010000094.1 GCA_030774295.1 Thermoproteota archaeon | reverse complement strand
AACGTCTATTGTGCCATTTATTATCGGTGTCTCGCTCAAGTTGAATCGCTGAGGCTTTGCTATGTATGTTAAACCTTGCAGACCCGAATCAGTCATTCCCACAAGGGACAATTCAATTTGATTTAGTGATAAAAGCGGTGGTATGTTATTATTGCGGGTAACAATTATATTTATTGGAGCTGTTTGATTCAACTTCAGGATAACTGGAGAAAGATTACTATTACTTTCTGTAATTAAACCAAGAGGCACTGCAAGTGTGTTATCTAGATATGCGATCCTGTTTGATGCCCATTCCGTGAACCAAACCTGTGCCGCATCTGGAGGTACTGCGACATATACTACCGTTGCAAGCGGTCCAGTTGGAATATCGAACTCTGTCATAAGTCCACTGTCAGCAGAAATCTTGAATATTTTATTACCTCCATGTTGCGCAAAATAAATGTTCCCAAATTTATCGGAAACAACTTGACTTGGTAGAGATGCGGGATAAGCCTGAGATGGCGAAGTCCAATAAGAAGTATAATTATTCAATTCTGAAGTTAAATTCGAGACAATCACTCTACTTGAGCCGTGATCCGACAGAAACATTTTACTTATGTTATCTTTATTCTCTGCAATAGCAATACCAAACGGTGAAAATATGTCTGGTTTTTCCAACTTTAATTCAGACATTCCATTAACTCTGCTTTCTGGAATAAGTAACCAAGGTTCAACCTTCAAGATACTGTTAGAGTAAGATAAAGTAACCCACAGCTCACCCTTGACATCAAAAGTTAAAAGAGTAGGACCTGTTAGATCGCCAGTCGGGAATTCAGTCATAATCTTAGATTCAATATCAAAACTACCAATCTTATTTCCAATTATTTCTGTGAACCATATCGTTTTATTATCAGGCGATAGTATCACTCCCATTATTCCAGAGTTGTTTGTGGGAATACTATACAGTGCAATCTTACCACTTTGTATATCAAAACTTCCAAGAGCATTTATTCTGGCATCTGTAAACCAAATGCTGTTCCTTTTTTGATCGTAAATCAATTGACCCCCCGCCAAATTTATCACAGCATTATTTGTCACAGTGTTGCCTTGAACGGGATAAGAACTGAAAGTTTTATTTGCAAGATTATATTTCATAATCATGCTTGATTTGTTAAGTCTGGTCGTAAAACCACGGACTCCCTTGTGAGTCAGTCGTAATACCTTTCAATCCGTGCTGATCAACTGATGGTGGCAAATTAAATTCATGGATAAAATTACTCTGCCTTTGATAAGTTACGAATTGTTGGTTTACATTTGGAGGATTTGAAATGCTACTTAGTTGAGCTGAAGTACCTTGAATTACTGAAGGAAAAAACAGAGTTGTAATGAAAAACAGTAATTGAACATAAGTTGTTCCGCTCATCATTGGTCGCTACTCATCATGTCTTTTTTTAATCGCTTCTATTCTTCCACCATATTTTCTCTTATATTCCGATTTACATGACGTGCAACAAAAAAATCGCTCATAATTTGCAAATTTCATTACCTGTGGATCACCAGCTACAGACCGTGACAAAAATCACAAGTCATGATTATCTTTAAGCCGCTCTTTATAGTGGATTTTATTTTCTTTTGATTGTGCGGATAATGATTGTCATAGCTTTCAGTCCGCAAATCAGAAATATTGTTATTATGTTGAACCTTTTCGAAATCAATTATTGGAATCACTTTTTTTATGAATCCGACATTTACTAATCTATCAAATCTTGCCTTGACAGTCGGTGTAGATATACCAGTTTCACGTGAAACTTGTCGGAATGACTTACGACCATCCTTCAATAAAGCTGTTAAAATAGAGACATCATAGTCATCTAAATCAACAGGCATCGAACAGGTTTAAGACGAATTAGTAGGTATATTAAATTTACAATTGTAAAATTCTATTACTCATATTTTAGCTAATAAACTAAATGAGCCCGAATACCACTGCAGTATATTCGAGCAAATAATACCATTCAAATCACTTACGACTATTTTTCAATTCAGACCGGAAGACATCTTTGTTTTCTTGTAAGATTCCGGTAATACGACTGCTAGCGTTCCAGCTAGTAAGGGCTAAATGCATGACACTCACCCTCACAGACATAACGAAAATTTTAACTCAGCGTAATGTCTTTGATACAGTAATTGCAATTCTATATCGGGACTTCTGGCTGGAGCTACTCTTCCTGGCAAGGTGTATTCTACCCGGAGAAACTGGAGCAAAAGTGGTGGTTGCCATATTACTCTCAAGTCTTTGAATACGTAGAGATTGATTCTACCTTTTACCAAATACCTTCTAAAACCATGGTCAAGCTCTGGAACGCCAGAACTTCACCGAAGTTCAGATTTAGTGCCAAATTTCCTAGAGTAATAACGCATGAGAAGAAGTTTCGAAATTGTGAGAGAGAACTAGAAATGTTTTATAAAGCTATGGAACCATTGAAAAACAAGCTATTAACATTATTAATTCAGTTTCCACCTTATCTTAAAATCAAAGAAGGTTTGGAAGCACTACGACAATATGATTTCTTTTTCGATGAGACTTATAGGTATGCCATAGAAATCAGACATCCTTCTTGGTTTTCAGA
>JALYLJ010000093.1 GCA_030774295.1 Thermoproteota archaeon | reverse complement strand
TTCCAAGCCCACTAGTTTTAACACCTCTGAAATTCTTTTCTCCCTAGTCGCACGTGGTATTCCGTAGAGTAGCGCGTGGATCTTAAGATTTTCATATCCTGTAAGGATATCGTCACTACTTGGAGCTTGAAAGACAACTCCTATACTTTCCCGCACTTTAGTGGCATTATGCAGCACATCATATCCATTGACTACGGCTCCTCCTGTTGTTGGTTTCAGCAGCGTCGCTAATATGTGTATGAGGGTAGTCTTACCTGCACCATTGGGACCCAATAGTCCAAATATTTCATTTTCATTGACCTCAAAACTTAATCCATTTAACGCATAGAAATCTCCATACTTCTTGACAAGATTTTTAACGATTATCAATTTATTTAATCCTCTTTCTAATCCTCGAGAATAACTTTTGTAGTATTATCCATGGTTTGATAAATCATGTCCATATAATAACTGTAAGATTCTAATAATAAAGTAGAGTCTGAGTCAGATCCTCAAGAAACATGATTACTCTTTCTAGCATGTATCTTCAATGCTTTCAGCGTTTGTTCTGGATATGTCGTTTTCTGGCCTTCTCTAGGACCCTTATAAATGTGGACGCTATCAATCATAAATGCTCTTTCCTCAAATTCAGAACGATATATATCCAAAAGCCTTACAGGAATCATAAATGTTCTAATTAACCCGTCTTTATTTTGAAGCATGCCAGGAGTGTTCTGATGTTGTTGGGCATAATGTAATTGACAATAATGCTTTTTAATATACTTCATCCAAGCTTGCATGTAATAATTAATTATTATATGTTTCTAACATCAGGGATACAAAGTGATTTCGAATAAATCTACTTGAATTTTAGTGCTCCTCGATTTCATTATGGTCTAACAGAAATTTATACAATTATCCAATATTGTGACGTATTGAATTCAAATAATATTTCTTCTCAACGTATTGTCGCAGCTATAATATTAGTATACATATGTTACTATATTAGGAATCACCCATACAATATATTATAAGAGTTAAAGCACAGCATGAGATAAAAATAGCTGATATTCATTTGATTATTGATAAATAGTATTTCTATCTTCATTAGGGATAAATGATCTCAAGTCCAATGTTCTTTTACGAAAGATCCTTTATTTTTCAACTTTTCAATAGATCCTGTAAATACGAGAAGTATGCCCAATAGTTAATTTTAATACTGGGAATATGGTGATAATTACTGTGTTTTTTAGAAGAAAAAAAGAACTAGCTGAAGTAAAAAGAAAAGTCGTTTTGACAAAACACATTACAGACAGTATCATTACTTATTCAAAGTCTTGGCATCCCAACGAGGGAATACTGATTTTGCAGGGTAAGAAAGATAAACATGTTATCAATGTAACAGGCTTAATTATTCCTCCCTTTTCAACTCATGGACCATATTATTCGGGTTTTCCTGTCTATGAGCTTCCATTCGATTTATCATATATTGGAACGATTCATTCACATCCTAGCGGATCAAACAAGCCATCCTTAGAAGACTTGAATCATTTTTTCGGTCTTGTTTCAATAATAATTTGCTTTCCGTATGAAGCTCAAAATATAGGGGCGTACGATCGTAATGGAGACAGGATGGATGTTGAAACTGGATACTACCTTTGACATATTTAACGATATTCCAAAACCGATTTGGAAATTGAACGAAGAATAGAATCTTCGGATTAGAACTAAGTACTTATTAGCCTATCACAGAAATCTTTCCAAACCGGAATACAATACGTGTAACTTAGTTAAGGCACGTTCTTATATCAAGATGAATAAATTTATGGTTAATCTTTTAACACCATCAACACTGGTGGGTCGTCCTATTGTCAACTCCACCAATACCCACCAGTGAACTAATTTTCCAGGTTATTGTGCAACCCGGAGACTCCGAATATTACTAGGGTTAGTACGATTATCGCTTTCGGTACAGTCTTGAATGCTTGTTGCATTCTCCTTTAATTTTTTAAAGCCAATTATCAACCTAAATATATATTTAATTTAATTCATATTAAGTGTAAAACATGTTGCTTGAACAATTAAGAGATAGGGCATTCTTTCAAAATACTATTGATGTGTGGATAGCCTACTGTGAAGAAAGAGAGATTGATTGGTACGACATCGAAGGATACCGACGTTTCGTAAATTATTTGAATTCAAATGGTCTTAAAATGCAAAAATTCCCATTATGTGTTAAAGAGTCAGGAGGTCTCTATGAGAGAGGAAAAGACAAGGCCAAGTTTCTAGACGAATTATCCCACTATTCTGATGATGACTCCTCTGCATATACTCTAAAACTGAGCGGCGATGCCATAAATAAGATCCGTAGTTTCAAGAATTCATAAATGCAAGAATTGTGTACGCTTACAATCATGACAATAGCCCAGTCCGTCAAACTTCAATTTGCGTTACTACAAATAGTGTTACTACTGAGAGTATTTCACCCACACAGTTTCTGAATATATTAAGATAACATATATCTATTTTATTATGTACGCTCTGAAAATGACGTTCATCCCTCAACATTAGTATTATTTTTTTTAGAATCTATCTTTCTTACTTTTCAACCTTAAAGTTTGTCTCCATATTTGAGGAGATGTAACCGGGTGCGCTGCCATTAACCTTCACTACAAAGGTTCCTATTTTTGCATTTTCCGGTATATCTAAGGTCAAGTTCCCAGTGTCATTTTCCATTGCAAATTTCTTTATAATCTTTTCTGATGAATCTAAAATTTGTCCACTTATTGTTGCATTTTTTATCTTATCATCTGAGTCGGCGTCAAAAAGATCTATCCTTATCTGTTGTTCCTCTCCTTTGGCAACATGAGTTTTATCAATCAAAGTTTGAATTACAATCTTTCTTTGTTCATGATCATTGTTTTTACTAATATTTTGTCCATTATCCGCAATCTGGTTGGTCTTGTTTTGCTCGTTTATCGTATTGCCTCTATCTCTAACAATAATATCTACATCATCTGTGGAAATTTTTCCCTTACTATCAGTGACAGTAAGTTCAAATGTAAACGTAGTGTCGGTCGAAACAGTGGGAGCGATAAATGACCATATCATGGTATTTGCACTACCTATCGTAATATTGGGATTGGGTATTTGTTTCCACGAGTAAGACAAGATAACACTATCATTACTCAGACTCAAACTACCATTAAGTGTTACAGGTGAATCTTCATAGACTGTTTGATCTTTTCCTGCGTCTGCAGATAATCCAGTATCGTTGGATTTTGACAAAAGTCCAAGAGAATTTTGATTTGATTCTATTTCAAGGATCGAGGGTGGTACGCCGCCGTTCAATATAGTGTTATTGGGATTAAATGTTCTATTGTTATCCGCTCTGTAAACTCCCCTGAATTCATCTGAATTGGTAACCTGAAACTTTGAATTATTTTCATTGATTGTTGGAATAGCAAAGTCGAAATTATTGCTTGAGAATATATCACTATTCTTTTCTTGTTTATTTAGTTTCATATTTGGATCTGCATCGGGTAAACCTGAACCTATGTCAGGAGAATATATTTTCGACTTTGTAACGCCATGAACATTTATTGAATATTGAGAAGTCATGTTTTCATCTCGTGAATTTAGACAGGATAGCATCGCCGTGAGTTTGTTTGGACCTTCAATTATTTCATGAAATGAAGAATCATAATTGAAATTCCACATGGAATAATTATCTCCGTTTGTCGCCTTCGCTGCATGTGGAATGGATGACTTATCATTCCATAAAGCGTAAACATTACAGTGTTGACTGGAATTATATGATGCTGTCCCCGTCATGGTCAGATTACCGGCCTGAACGTAACTGTTG
>JALYLJ010000092.1 GCA_030774295.1 Thermoproteota archaeon | reverse complement strand
ACTATAGACCGTTTTGATAATGAATTAGGTAATACCCTCAACTCGACAAGTCAATTAAATCTAGTCAAAAATAGTCTTGATACTCTCAAGACAAAGATAGAAGAAAAAAGTTCTATTAATGATATAGCCGGATTAATTCACAGTCAAGTACAACCGGCGCTACAAGAAATGTTTAAACTTGAACATGAATGATTATTACTACCAGGCAAAATACACATAGGAAAAAGGCACCAGAAAGTGAGAGACATTAGTTAGACAAAATAATAACCAAATAAGCTATTGCTAGAACTTTTTTATTCTTGCCGACTTTCAGGTGATTTTAGTTTAAATTTATATTTGGTGCTTAAGGACTTCAAAATGATGTCACTTATTGAGGTAGCCAGCTGATGATATTACGCATAAAAATTCCAAATATAATGGATATGAATAATTCGAAGATTCCTATCGCATTGTTATCATTAACTTTAATATTTTCAAGTTTGTATATTTTGAATTATCAGGCAATCTATTCCCAAACTTCAGAAGATCCCAAGAGTCTTAATTGTAAGGATAACAAGGATCAATCTCAATATGTTAGTAATGTTGCATCAAATGATTCAAAAGCAGCAGGGCCTGTTACTAACGATCTGGATGGATTTCATTATGTGAAGAAATTCGATAGCAACGGTACACTAATTATTGCCTGGGGTACCAAAGGAACAGGGCCAGGACAGTTTTTACATGCACATGGAATTACAGTTGATTCCGGCGGAAATGTTTACGTAAGCGATGCAGAAAAATGCAATGTTCAGAAATTCGACAGTGAAGGAAATTTCATTACAATGTGGGGCACTAGAGGAACTGGTCCGGGACAATTCTTTCAACCTGAGAGCATGACCGTAGATTCAAAAGGCAATGTGTTCGTCGCCGATTATGCTAATCAACATATTCAGAAATTTGATAGTGACGGTAATTTCATTACAATGTGGGGTAGTAAGGGAAGAGCTGACAGTCAATTTATCAAGCCATGGGGAGTTGCAGTTGACTCAAGTAATAATGTGTATACAAGTGATCAGGACAATCCTAAAGTTCAAAAATTTACCAATGATGGAAAATTTTTGACCAAATGGAATTCTTACTCTCCCGGTATGTTATTTGTACATTTACATGATATAACAGTAGACTCTAATGATTCAGTTTATGTTAATGATGGCAGAAACAATTCCTATATTGCGAAGTTTGATGATCAAGGCAATTTTGAAAAAAAGTGGGGAGGATTTGGATATGGTAATGGCCATTTTGTTGAAAACCACGGGATTGTAACGGATAAGGAAGGTAACGTATACGTGGTAGATACAAGAAATGTACGTATTCAGAAATTCAACAGTGAAGGTGAGTTTATTACAAAATGGGGATCACTGGGATGCCGAGATGATCAATTCTGGATACCCCATGATATTGCAATAGATTCTTCTGGCAATATTTATGTCTCAGATAGTGGAAATGTGCATTTCAGAGCTCAAAAAACTTGCGAGTCATTTGAAAACTAATAGTTAGTATCTATGTGTGCATTCAAGGATATAACTCAATGTTAACGACCAGGTCTCAGCATGACGAGGAATCAATGAAGTAAAAATTGGAGAACCTTAAACTGTTTTTCATGTGTATTATTTTTTTAACCGCCACAATGTACGGTCAGCAAATGCTATCAGCTGATTTACTAAGTAATTCTTTACGACAACGTATAGGAGATTATGACATACAAATTAATACTGTGCCTGCAGTCCCTATTTCAGGACACGACACCCGTATCAATATTAGAATAAGCTCAGTCAGTAACATTCCAATAATGGATACACCGATCGTCATTAGAATTTCTGATGGAAAACACGAATTACATGAAACACAACCAGTATTTTTGTCAGGTGGACACTACTCCTATAATTACAAATTTGACAGAGCAGGTATCTTTCTTGTAAGTGTGGATATACTAGATAACATTTCCATTCTAGATTCTAGTAACTCAAATAGAACACTTATTTTTGATTTCCCAATTCACATATCTGAGCCGTTTTGGGCTCAGTTGGGTTCGCTAATTATTCCTATTACTGTTTTAGGTGCGGTGATTGGAGTAGTTGTTACATTAATATTGTTTAGGAAATTTAAATGTAGTAACAAGGTAATCTAGTATACAAAATCAGTTGGCTGCACCGTAGACCTTATCAAACTAGCAAGTCTACTCGAACTCATATTCGTCAAGCTGAGAGCAATTTCCAGCGTGGTCATTGAAGATAGTTTCTACGCCATCTAGTGTAGACTGATTTATGTTACCTTCTGCGGCCATGTTGCCTATATTCAACTCAGAAAGTGCATCGTATAATTGCTTAAAATCGTTACACGTGATGGTAAACTGCTCATTGCCGACAGGAGGCCCTAATTCAGAGTTATTAGCAGAACGATTAGATAATGAAGTGTTAGCATTCAGAGAACCGGTGATGAATCCACTATCCTCCTGTCCGTGAATTTGTTGAATTTTAAGTTCTAGATCTGCAAATTGATAAACCGGAATAATCATGAATGCACCGAGGAAGATTAAAGAGATGGCGATAATGGAGTTTTTACTAGGCAACAGACCCTTCAATTTATTTGCTCTCACAATCTCCAAATTCACGATCACCGTCAAGAACATTGAAGGTACCGATCTTGTCGAGTCCCGGCCCACATCTAAAGTAATCTGCTCCCGGCCCACCTCTGAGAGTATCATTCCCCGGTCCGCCGTACAATCGATCATCACCCTGTCCGCCGTCTAAAATGTCGTTGGATAAACCACCATATAATACATCATTCTCTGTTCCTCCAAATAGTTTGTCCCGTCCATCGTCCCCATGCGATTCATCATTTCCTTGTCCTCCGTCTAATGTATCAAAGCCGTCACCACCCGATAAATAATCATTCCCTGCAGAACCATTCAAGAGGTCATCCCCTTGCTGTCCTTCAATTTCATCGTTCCCTTCCAATCCATCAATAGTATCTTGTCCGCTGCGGCCGTGAATATCATCATCGGTTACGGTTCCCTTAATACTGTCGGGGCCAGATTGGCCATTGATATCAATTGCTTGAGAAATTGAAACGGGCCTAATTAGGAAAAGCAAACTGAATACAATGATCACGAATACACAAAATAAATCAGTATTTCTCTTTGATATTACCAAGCCCGATTATGACAGTAGCATTAAACCTGTATAAATGCTATATGACATATTCGTGAATGAATATTAAGCGGCAGTACAACTGTAATTAACAATTCTAAGGCCGGGAGTTGGTATCGATGCGTATTTTTGCATTTTCAGTCTGATAAATATTAAACTAAATAATAAATTACTCACCTATCGGTCTGTTAATTAACCATTAATCGCCTATCGGTCTGTTAATTAACCAAAGAAAAAAGATATTGTAGGCTACGAATATGTCGTTACCCGTTATCCAGGAGGCCCTGTTGGTAATGTCAATTCTCCGAATTCATTGTCATCGCCGTTAATAGGAGATGTAAGGACGTTGGTGCAGACAAATTCATTGTTGTTGGTGGTTTCTCTCGGGAAATGATACTTTAAGTGGTGGTCAGGGGGGCGACTACTTTAGATGTGGATTGGGTGTAGACAGGATAACTAATTTTAATATGGCAGATGGTGATCATGAATCAGGTGACTGCGAAGTTAAGTGATTATTGTATGCCACTATTCACTTAGTATTTCATATTATCTGGGTAATTGTTAATTACCATTTTCAAGGCCAATGGATATTTACTTTTAGTTTACAAAAATCTAAAAACCTTATTAACGCAAGTCTATGGTCCGAGATGTGGTAATCAGCAATTTCTAGCTATTTCTACTATAGTCCCAAGTAGAGTAATATATTGGTTTGATTTCTAGCATTACTGAATTTCCATTTCTTACATTCTGCAGTAATGTTTTCGCCATTGGATGATCGGTACTCCCTAGATACTTTAGCATTATTTTTTCTGCTATTGGTAGATTTGTATTTGGTTCACTCAAAATTTTAACACTAGCCTTTCCTCTTACGCCTTTATAAGGTTGATTTCCATCATCGACGCAAAAATAGACCTTATCGTTATGTTTCAAATTCTTTGTCTTTTTAGATTGTTTACCCGTTTCTACAAATATTACATCTTTAGAACCATCATAAAGATACCATGTAGGGTGGACATTAGGATAATTATCTACATCGATTGTTCCAAGATGTAGATTTAATTTGCTATGTGACATAAATTCAATTATTTCATTTTCTGTGAGCTGAACTCCAAAACCTGGACTTGCATGTAATAGTTCCATACCAATATTATATGAGCTTTAAAATATAAATATACACCGACTATCTGTTGGGAATAATATTTACTGCCGCATAGTTGTATATTAAAAATAAAAAATGGATGAGGCCGATCTATTCGTCGGCAACTGGTTGAGATTTCTATTACGGGGAGATGTTTATTTCTCCGATATCTCGGTCAACTAATGCTTTGCACACTACTGAATTGGTTGCGGAAGCTTCGCCTTCACAATCGTTCTTTTGCTTTGCGTCAAAGTCAAGATCTACTTTATTCTTTTCACCTTGGACGTTGATTGTATCGGTTGTTGTTTTGTCGGATGTTAGACAGCCTTCACTGCTACTTCCAGAGGCGTCTGTATCGCAATCGTTTTTTTGTTTTGCATCGGTGTCAATATTGACCTTATTTTTGAAAGGATCATCTGCAAATGCGTTGGTTGCACTGGTACCTATAACTGATCCAATCAATAATACTATTGAAGGAATAAGTATGGTCCTTGAACTTAGATTCATCGTGTTCTTAGAGAACTTTTAGTTTATATGAAGTAGGATGGATGATATCCTAAAATTATTGGGGATACAATTTCCGCATTATCTTAGAATAAATAAGACCGAATGATGAGACATACAAATCTTAGATAAAAAAATCTACTATGTGTTACTGTCAGACCATTTAATAGCACATTTCAGAGTCGAAAGCTTTATGCAACCAGACCATGATCAACAAAGAGAATTACATGACATGTTATTACTAACCATTCATACTACACAATAACATTACATTTCAAAAAGTCAAATGATATTCAAGGTGGTAAGCTTTTTACGAGCTTATTGAATGAATAACGGTTCCCCGTATTTTATTTACAGTTTAATTTATTAAATATCAAAGTACCAACCATCAGTGCAGCGGACAAAATAAATCCGAGGTAGGACAAATTCCTTTCATGTGGAAAGATAAAAGTCGATCCAATAAATATTGACGACGATATAATACTCATAGGAAGAACATTTGAATTCCCTTTTAGTTTATTTGTTGTTCTCTGATCTGCTAAATATTGTTTTATCATTGGTGCAAGGTCGACAGAAACTTCGAGTCCTTTTACAAATTTATTTACATATCTCTTAAATTCTTCAACATAGGCATCCTTAATTAGACCCTCCTCTTCAAGCAAACTTACCAAAACACGGACAAACTGGAATTTTACATCATGATAATGGTAAATTCCCTCAAGAATTGAGGCCATTCTCATGTAAAGAGCAAGATTCTTAGGTAAACGGAATGGGAATCTGCTCAAGGTTTTGTTTGCCAAGTCTTGAAGAGCCTTCACTTCCATTCTATCCACCTTCTTTCCGTGCAATGATTGAATACTTAATTCAAGACCTTTTTCCACTAACCTTCTATCAACAGAAGCCTCAAGTGTTCCTAATTCCATTAATACATCCGTAGTCCTAACGGGATCTTTATCTATTAGACCTAGATATAATCTAACGAGCCTTCTTCGAGTTTCGTCGTCTAGCCTTCCAACCATACCAAAATCATAAAGTATTATTGTACCATTACTAGTTATTGATATATTACCAGGATGTGGATCAGCATGGAATATACTGTGACGCAGTAACATCTTGAAAAATAACCTATGTATACGATATACTAATTTTGCTCTATCAATATCATGTTGATCCAATGTTTTAATATCTGTAACTTTAATTCCCGGCAAATATTCTAACGTAATTACATGCCTGGATGTCCTGTCAAGATAAACCTTTGGAATGATTACCGACTTGTCATTCTTCAAATTATTTTTGATTTCTACCAAATTTTTAGCCTCTATTCTATAATCCATTTCTTCATATACTGTTTCGATGAATTGAGAAAGCATTCCCTCAGCTGAGAATCTTAGATTTTCATCGATGAAACGTGTGGCTATTGGTAATAGTTTTTTTAATATGTAGATGTTTTGCCCTATTGTTTCTTCAATGTTGGGCCTGCTTATCTTGACTGCGACATCTTGTCCTTTGTATCCTGCTCTGTATACTTGACCTAAACTTGCCCCAGAAATTGATGCGGGATTAAAATAATCAAATACTTTATCGAGAGAACCAAGCTCTTTTTCAAGAATTGGTCTAACATCTGAAAACGGTTCTGGTAATACATCATCTTGAAGGCTTTCTAGTACATCCAAGTAGGGTTGAGGTAGCAGATCCGCTCTTGAGGAAAGCCATTGACCCAATTTTATGTACGAGGGTCCAAGGTCGACGAATGTTTTTAGCGCTCTCTCGGCATGTTTTCTGAATTTCTTCTCGTTTACATTCTTGCCTTCTTTTTTCACCCATTCTCTCCTATCCTTCCTGAGGTACACGATAACAGGAATTAGCTTCAAAATCGTCCTTATTATTAGCCAAATGGATGGTTTCTTGAATTGAAAAGCGGGTTCTTTTCTATCGGTGTCTATAGCGGCACCAAGTATTTCTTTGCTATCTTCGATCAAGAATATTTTCACTCCTCTGAATTCTTATAAAGCTAAAATGAATAGTCCAGAAGAACAACTGAACTAAGGCATACAAGATCACTTTCAACATAAGTTATTTTTCCCTATCAATGAGATATTTAGAAAGAGCAGAAAGTGCTACAACACCAGGAAAATATTTTGTTGCATCAACCATTACATGGCCGAGAGGATCGTTACGGGGATCTATTTTGTCATAGTGAACGCTATAGTGATTTTCATATTCGCGAATGTGTAAATTACCATGCCTATACTGTTTTATCGACCCTTTCTTTTCTCCCAGAATAGTTGGCTTGTACTCAATTAGAGGTCTTACTGTTTTAGGTACAATGATATTTCCCTC
>JALYLJ010000091.1 GCA_030774295.1 Thermoproteota archaeon | reverse complement strand
GGCATGGATGCATAGATAATAAAGAAGACTTTACTCATATTGCGATACGAAAGAGGACAGAATTGGATAATATTTGGCTCTAACAGATAACCGGGGTTATTCTATGGTAGTCAATTGACCTAGTCCGAACGATGGTTGAGCTTTCTTATCTCTATTCTTATTACTGGTAATGATGTCGATTAGCTGTTCAAATCTGGTCATGATATGATCAATTTAAGAGAATTGCCAGCTAAAAAGATTGTTATTATGTTCTAAGTTAAGGTATGCCTGTCGAATTACTCAGTTGAATTGAATCAATGCTTGGCTGTAGCTCTTTCAACACAGAATCAAAATTCTCTCTTGGGCTTAGAAGGACTATTAAATATAAATCGCCTTGTTTCTCAGTTAAAATCAACATCCCCTTAAAAGGAACATCAAAACCATGACGTATCATATCTAAAATACTACCTTCCTGTGCAAAGCCGGAAGTGTTTGCGAGTTTTGAGGCAGAGGAAAGGTTCAGGAAATATCTATAGCCATAATTGCTATGACCAAATGTTATCTGATCTGCAGATTCTAATACTCCTTTGTCTGCAAAAAATTGAGCTGCAAGGGGACCTAAAAAGGCTAATGGGAATGAGAATATTGGGAATGAGTTATTACCAGAGGCCTTGTTTATTGCAAAGGAGCTTTTTGTAGAATTTTGATACCACCGCATAATATCGTAGTTATTATTGATAGAATCAGGTTGCCAATTCAAAGGCGGAGTCAATTTAATCTCTGCATTGGCTAAACTTTGAGTCGATAATAATGAGAATATAATTGCTAAAAGCACCAGAACTAAAAGTTTATTCAATCTGCTTCTCCTTTTTCACCAAGTTAATCCCTTTTAAAGCTAACCTGAAAGCATCAAGGACATTATGATATGAAGTCTGTTCTTTATCTAATTTTCCTAAATCATCTGATATAGCCGTCCGTAAGCTCGTAACAAGCTTTTCAAACTTTGGATTTATTGCTACTAGGGGCCTTTCATGTTCTAGCAGTTCTTTAGTATGCATTATCATATCTTTGCCATTTACAGAAAAGGGGACCGGGACGACAGTCATGTATCTTGCTAAATCTAAATTATGTTTCTTGCAATACAACGTTTTTTCTTGAATATGATCCCAGTTTGTGGTTTCTCCAACTTCCCTCTTCAGAGTGACGATAAACTCCGGGTTGGCTGCATCAACGTATATCTTGACTGAATCAAGATATTCCTAGTCTATATTCCTTCTATTGAGGCCTCGTATCATGTCTACTAACATTATTATTATTGAACATAAACCCAATCATTCTTTCATACAAATTATTTAATTATTACAGCCAAATGATTACTTGATGATTAACGAAGAGAATGAATTTAATAAAATCTACGACTCTTTATCAGAAATTGAATCTCTTGTTGATAAAATGTATGTTCCTACAAGGACTATGGAAGATGCAATTCACAAGCGTGAAATAGTAGCAGATCGTGGAAATTATATAAAATTCGTAGATTTTAATATTAACTTTACGCACAATTACTATGATTGCATTATTACCATAGTTGATAAATTGGTGGATATAACAAATAATAAAATTCATTCCGAAAAAGATTCACAAATTCTTTATATGAAAATTATTGATATACTTCGAAAGATAACTTATCAGAGGGGTCACCGCGGTGTAATCGGTGAATTGGATGAAGCCGCTGAAAAATTCAAAAACTCCAAATCTTCTCCATTTATTAACATACTAGATATTGATATTAATTTAATAGATGATAATGTAAGCGTTATAGAGAATTTTAAGAAACAGTTTCTTACAGAATCACATGAGAAGTCGAGTTAGTTTACCGTTTTTATTGAGCATATAGTAAATTAATTATTTCATTAATTCTTTCGATTCGCATGAACAAGTTACAATTAGGAGTTCAATCAATTGTCATAATTTTGGTCATTATGGTTGCAGTGGGATCATCGGTTCAATCCCAGTTATCTGCAGCTTCTGTGTCCAATGCTACAATATCTGATGAAAGGTACGTTTGACAGAAGACAGAAATGTCAAATCCAGCCTCTCCAACAGTCACCCCTCATGGCAAAGTTCCACATCAGATTGTTTTTGCCCTACCCTTGAGAAATGATAGTAAGATCTGGACCGGTACGGTAACATTTACTGCAAGTAAACCCATAGAAATAGAGGTATTACATGGTTACAAACCTCAATCAGCCATAGATGCTGAACACGGCGAACCGTATCATGCAACATTACCTAACAATAAGACTGTTGCCATTTCTACAATGACGATGTTTACCGACACCCCTGTTAAAGTAACTGATACGCCTATAAGTACAGGTTCATTACAATTTACTGGAAGTGCTCTGGTATTTCATAAAACAAGTGGCGAACCATTTACCGTTACTTACACTGTTGATGCCGTTGCAAGGACACCAAATAATTAAAAAGTCCTTGGGTCAAGATTACCAGTCCGTTCGAATAATGAGCATAAATTCGGAAATAGCATGATTTACTATACGGGCTGATTTCTAATAGTGGATAATTTTATTTAATATTTCCTGCATAAGCTTCTAAGCAATGGAAAGAAATACCAAAGAATTTTCATTTCTTGCTGATGCCATGCTCGGTAAAATTGCTAGGAAATTGAGAATATTTGGTTTTGATACAGTTTATGACTCTAATTTGGATGATGAAAATATTTTGAATTCATCAAACTACATGGACAGAATAGTACTAACAAGCGACAAGGAGTTATTTAACAGATGCAAGAAAAAACGAATAGCTACCATTCTTACTTACAAAGAAACAGAAATAGAAAACTTAGTTACTATCTTTAGGACTCTAAATATCAAATCTATCAATTCCCCAACAGTCCCATATTTATGTACTAGTTGTAATGGTAAATTAGACGAAATTTCTGATAATAGTTTGATCAATAACAAACTTTCAGACCAATTATTGCAATCCCATAAAATATTCTACAAATGCACAAAATGTAACAAGATTTATTGGGCAGGCAGTCATATGAAACAAATTTCGAGATTAGTTAATGAAATAAATGCCAAATTGATATAATCGTATTTTGATCTTGCCTAAATTAGCATTTATCTGCTGCACAATTCATAAAGTACGGCGATTCTATAATAT
>JALYLJ010000090.1 GCA_030774295.1 Thermoproteota archaeon | reverse complement strand
TCATATGCCTGGGTAGTCTTCAAGCTGAAGGATGCTCCAATTTCAGCTTCAGGCTTTCTGCCAGGAATTAAAATACCATCTGATTTGCCAATAGGCTCAACGGTCAAGGTAAAAGGATATGATGCCAAACATGGCCTTACATTAGAAAAACAAGCAGACTAACTGCATATTTTTATGTCCAATATTTTTAGCCTAAAGAAGGTTTCGACATATACTAGAAATTATTTAGATTAGCTTTATGTTACTTCTTTGTTGACAGACACTGACAATTATTCTTACATTCATGCAAAACAATATTTTTTTTGATGCAGCATAATACACAGCTTCAGAATGATCTGTCTGGTGCTGCTCAAGTTATTAGTAATCAGATTACAAAATTAAACAAGCTCTCAAAGAAATTTGATATTATGGATACTCACTTTAGAAAACAAATTGTACAAAACATTAAAGTCGGTAAAAATGTTCGCGCCAAGGCATTAGCTAATGAGCTTGTAAATATACATAGAATCCAGCACACTACAAAAAATATGGTAATGTCCCTTGAAGTCGTAGCTCTTCGCTCTACAATAATAGGTGAATTTGCAATTATCATGGATACGATAAATCCAACTATAGATTTGATAAAAGATATCGAGAGAGATATTTCAATGGTAATCCCCACTGCGCATGAGGTGTTAAACGAGATTACAAATGCTTCATCTGAAATTTTGAACTACAATGTTAATCCCGAGCTCAAAATATCTATGCCTATAGACGAGGAGGCGCTAAAAATTTTAGGAGAAGTTGAAGAGAGTGTTGAAGAAGAGACTAGACAAAAGCTACCCGACATACCTGCTACAATTAATGTGGTGAAAAATAGGAATGAATTAGAATCCCTATTAGAGGAAAATGAAGTTATGATCTAAATTTGATTTTCTAACATAGGTTGGTATATTGTTTAGTAGGTTAATTGTTTTGTACTGTTAGTCAATAACTATTTACGACCCAATTTTAAATTATCTCAAGATAATATCGGGTGAGATGGAGATAGAGGCGAGCCATGATCTAATAACTCAAACTGAAACTAAGCCTAGTGGCATTCTACAAGCAGCAAAAAGAGTTAGAATGATCTTCTCTGTTATGGCGAGTCCTAACAGAATCGATATACTTAGAATTTTAAATTCAAAAGGACCTTTAACTTATTCTGAATTAAAATCGTTAGCTGGTTTCAAATCTAAAAAGGAATCAGGTAAATTTGCTTACCATTTAAGGAAGCTCTTGAGGCAGTCTCTCGTCGCATTAAATAAGGCGGAAAGGAGATATACGATTACCAATCTCGGAAAACTTGTCTTAAGTCTGGCAAGACAAATTGAAGAAAGATCCATAATTGAAAGCGGCAAAATGTACGTGCGAACTTCTAGACATTCAATCGAGGAATTTAATTCAAATAGAATAACTCAATCATTGGTCAGAGAGGCCAATATGCCTCTTGAACAGGCACATAAGATTACTGAAGAAGTGGAAAACAAAGTTTACAAATTCCAAACAGTCTATCTTACTTCCTCACTTATTAGAGAGACTGTTAATTCAATATTAATTGAGCACGGCTATGAGGAATTCAGATCAAAATTAGCGAGACTAGGTCTTCCGGGCTCCGATATCTCTGAAATGTTTAACAATCCTTTATATAGCAAAAATGGGGTGGAAGGAATTTTATCAGAAACATCTCTTGCAGTTTTTTCCGAAAATCTGCTGTTCAACATGTTACCTAAGGATATAACTGATATGCATCTTGCCGGCGAACTAAATATTTCAAACACCGGGCTTTGGAACTTGGTGCCTGACACCGTATTTATTGACACTCGCAATATCGTTGAAAATGGTCTAGACTTTAAAGGAAAATACTTGAATGTTTCAAGATTGAAACCAATTCGGACACTTGATGACGTTACAGAGGTTCTACCCGTACTGATTTCGGTCTTAAGCAGAGAAACTTCAAGGGAGATAATACTTGATAATTTTGTTTCTAGCATTTCAAAGAGGATTCAGGAGAGTAGTGAATCAATAGAGGCTGCATTTTCTAGGGCATTTATATCATCATCTATTTCAAGATCATTTTCGTCTTCGGGTTTTCCAGTAATTACTTTTCCTATCTATCTTGATGAAAGCTCTATAACCAGATCTATTTTGGCGGCCTATATGAAATATTTGGACCACACGCCTATTCCAACTATTGCGTTATCTCTTGTTGGTAAGGACCATGAGTCTCTAGGGACAAATTCGGATCTAATAGCCAGTATAGTCAAAAATGGTGGAATTCTGTCCGCATCCAAGAACTTCAGAAGCCACATGGGGATTGTAAAAAATGCGGCTGACGAGAAAGCTAGTTCGATTGTAAGCTTGGAGTCCTTAGCAATAAATCTGCCAAGACTAGCCTATCAGTCAAATAAAGATGAAACCTATTTCAGAGCCAGATTAGCACTGATGATAAAGCCAGCTATTTCAGCTCTTTTGGCAAGAAAGAACTCTATACTGGAAATGATTCGAAGAGAAATGCTTCCTGTAATGGCCAACATTACTCAAATGATGCAATTAAGCAGGATGAATCTGGTAATTAACCTGACTGGAGTTAGGGAGTCGGTTTATAATATACTAGGACATGAATTTGACGGAGAAGAAATAATTCAAAAGGTATTACATACGGCTGTTGAGGTTGCTTCAGATCAAGGGAAACAAGTTGGAGATGATTCTATAAGAATTGCTATGATTACAGATGACAGTAGTACTAGACTAGCTTCTTTAGACTCTGAAAAATATGGGAACATGTATCGACAAGCTGGTGATAAAATGATGATAAAGTCTTATTCACAGGGTCTTCTTGTAAACGGGAGAGATTTACTTGCAAATAGTGGTCCTATAATAGAATCAACTAACTCAATAGATGAATTGCTGAATGGTGGTGTTTCTATCAATGTTGACACTAGTGATCTGGAGGATAACGAATTGATAGAGTCCATTAAC
>JALYLJ010000089.1 GCA_030774295.1 Thermoproteota archaeon | reverse complement strand
CTTTCATATCATAGTCAGCAGAGCTTAATCCTTTGCAGTAATTATGGAATCTGGCTAGTTGTCTTTGCTGATCATCATCTCCAGGGAAATTTTCAAGGGGTTTTATCTTTAGGTCCATACAGATCTCGTAGACTCTGTTGCCAAATCTATATTTGAGATATGCATCAAAACCGTACTCGTTGGTCTTGTACAAATCGAGTATTCTGTCATTATCTTCCATTACATCATGTAATATCGAGGAAACTATTTCTACACTAGTTATATTACGATTAACCGTGAGATAGTGCTTAACTACGTCTCTCGTAACGGGCAAGATGTGTGTTTCAAGAAATGGAGACTGATTGTCTTCCCTTTTTATTCCACTATGGACTTCAGTGGACATATCCATTGCAGTATTGATATAATCATCAATCCTTATTCCACTTTGAACTAGAAATTTTTCGAGCTCATCCCTTTTGAGGAAATCCAGAGTCTTCACAAAATTATAGTTAACAACTGCACAACAAAAGCGTTTCTTCTAAAGTAAATTGAGACACCAACTAGAAAAATTAACATCCTTTTTCCTGGCATTTTGCGGTGAAATATATGAAAAAATCGCTGTACTAAATATAAAAATCACATTATTTTTTGTTCATTGTGTCAATTGCCTTCTTTTTTTCTTCATTTAATTCATCGAGTGAAACGCTATTGGCTAAAATAATAGTTTCACCAACTCCGTCAATATCCGCTTGAGTAAAAATTGCCGCATATTCAGTGGATGAAAGAGCTTTGATTATCGAATCATCTTTAGGCAGCTTTAATTCTAATTCTCTAAGAGGTATGACTGAGCCATAATTATCGATATCAAGTTCAATAACTTTGATTTTGTTTCCATCTATTATCTTGTCTACCTTTACTAACAAGGCACACCAGTATGTTATACGTCACCCAAGTACTTAGGTATTTCACTAGTTAGGTTCAAGACTGATTAAAAAGCGCTCATTGGACATATTCTAAAACATTGCCATCTATTGGAAAAAATGGTAGTTGAATTATACCTAATATTGTAATTTGGTAACTGCCATACTCTGAGCCGTAATTGTTCATCAATTATATACTATTTCTGATTTTTCAGCGTAAATGAGATATATTTCTATGGATATTCTTATTAATGATATTAGTTCTATATCTTGCAATGACAATTATGCGTGACGAGCAAAATATCGTGTTTTTACTTCCTATTATAGTAACTATCAATACGGTATTTGTCTCTGGTTTTATCGATCTTGAATCAAATGGGATGATTATTTCAAATTCTATCAGTCTTTACGAAGAAAGGAAGACAAAATCATTCGGATTACCCTCCAGTCACTGGTGTAGAAAATGCTCTTCTGATTCTTTTTATCTGGAAGATACAATTCAAGTTACACCCAACTCAACTAAGCCGACTCTATGTGAAATATACGTATGCGATGGTTGTGGCGAGAAAATTGAATTTTGGAAATATATTGAAGGCTCTCAGTCGGCCTGAATTTTTCAAATAGGTTTCACTGACGCAAAATACGCAGCATTATTCGCAGCTAAAATTTTAATTGCTGTTTTAAATTACCTATTGTTTCGTTTAACTGTCTATTGACTTGCTCATATGTTTCTATCTGCTGTTCGAATTTAGATATTTGTTGATATAGTTCTTGCTGTCTCCACATGATTTCAAATATAGTAACATAAGATATGACAGTTGATTTGATAGAGGAAAAAAAAGACACGCCAATTGCTTCATAAGAGGTTTTTTTCGTATCGTCTTTTAATTCGGTGTAAGTTACAAATTTTCTATCAACTAACAAAATTGAAGCCCTGATCCTTGAAGATTCTTCGAGATTCATAATTTCAATTCCGAATTCATTTCTTAATTTTTGTGAAACTAAGGCTATGTCATCATCAAATGGAGTAAGAATTCTTATTCTTAATTTATCATTTTTTCCTTTCAGTTGCTGCAATATAGGAACCATGCCCATACTTTCTTGTCTATGGAATGCATTAGATGTAGAAAAAATTCCTTGAATTTCGTTTTTTGATGACCCTGCTAACTTGAATACCAGATCTTGCACTTGAAAAGGATCTCTAATAACTTGAAATGTTTCATTTTCATCCGTTTCTATGTCATTTTTTATACCAAATTCATGTTCCTTCGGAACAATGATCTCCCAATTAGGATTGTAAATATATTGTTCTTCGATACTAATTGACTTAAACTCATGTCCATATAGAATTGCTAATTTCTTAAATATGGTAATGCAATTGTGGGAATCAAACAGGTATCTATCTCCGTCTATTATTTCCTCTATCGCTTTTTTGTTTTCAATTATCCTACCACATAACGCGCAAGCACGTTTGTTACTAAAATTATTTTTATCTGGGATTTTATTGCTATTCTCATGCAACAGCAAATAATCCCTAAGAGGTCATTTAAAGGTTTAATGAAATAGTGAAGAAATCCTAAAAACTTTAGTGAAAATATGTAATTTAGATAAAAAACATAATTTACGACCATTAATTATCAAATATACGATGTAATTATTATCATGATTGATAATTATATTGTTTTTCGGACATGCTTGAGATTGACTAATGTTCTAATTTTTTTTACTAGATGATTTCAAAAAACTGACTATTTGTTGTAAGTATATTTCTATTCTCTTTATTGCATGGCATTAGCCTCAATTCAAGAAAACGACACGACAACAAGCCAACCAGTAGGACAAGTTCATACAAGCGTAAGTGGACAGAGTTTTACTGTAGGACAAAGTTGGGGAGCTTTGAGAAAAGCTTGGAAAGGGTATCGAATAGCAAAAGTACAAAACGATGATACCAAAATGAATGAATATGCAAACAAGATTAGGAAAATTCAGGGTGAATTAAACATCGCCTTAGCGTCGTTCCCAAATTTGGGAATTTCCTAAATTTTTTTCTATTAATAAATTAAGAATAAGATTGTTTCTTACATTCTCTTAACCTTTATATATTTAGTTCAGTAAGGTAAGTATTTGTGAGTAACAACAATTCAAAATCATTTACACAAGAATTTTTTGGATTTCTTAAAACTTTTGGTATCATTGGGCTAGCTATTGCATTTGTCATAGGTTTAGCAGCATCCAGACTAGTAACATCACTTGTTCAAGATATTGTTAATCCCACAGTAGGCCTATTTCTTCCAGCATCTCTAGAAAAAATGTCTGCAAATGTTACCACTATTTCTGGAGGTACTTCACAGTTCAAATATGGAGACCTAATTGCCAATATAATTGACTTTGTCATAATCGCCCTGATTGTATTTATTGCTTATAAGTTCCTAAAAAGTCACAAATTGATAGAAGATAAGACAGAACCGGAATCTAAATAAATTTTTCATTTCCAAATCTTAATTTTGTTTACTTGCGTAGTACATTTATTTTTTTGATATACACAATCCTGATTATTAAAAGGAAAATTTTCTAATTATAATATTTAATACAACATTCCTACTAATTCATTTATCCTCAAGCAAAGAATCAATTTTTTTATTCAGGTCCAAGATTTTTTCCAAGATTTTTTCCCTATGTTCTTCAAGATCTTTAATTTTTTCCAACAGTTTCTCGTTGTAGCTTTCTAATTGTTCGATGCGATTCAGTGTATAATCCTGCTTATCTGAAGTCTTTTTTTGCCTATTGAAAATCCACCAACTAACAATTGCACCAATTAATGCCCCCACAACAATTCCCAAATATGTACTCGAAGAATTTGTCATATCCATACAATTTGGAGATAATTCTGGTATGCAACCCCAAGCTAGAGTTGAAAACCACATGGTTTTGATTATTGCACTCTCTATTTTACTATTTTCTCAGGACATCACACATAAATTCTTAAACCATCATCGATATTACCTACCGCTACCCGGCAAACCAATTCCTTTTAGCGGAGTACGGTAGTCCGTAGTCACGTTAATGCCCTCTTTGGCGGTTATACTGATCTTTTCCAAGTTTGTTTCGGGTTTTGGATAAAAGAAAAATGATTGACCTGGCGCAAGCGTATCTAGATTCTGAATGTCATTTTTCCCTAAATACACACTAATATTCGAGAGTGAATTGATTCCAACATTATTGACTCTTATTCTGTAGTAAGTTCCAGCGATATCAGTAGTGTCCTTCGTGGCATCAACTTCTAACGCGTATGGAACCTTTGATTCTTGTTTTATGAAGAAAATTATTACTCCTGCAAATATTACTCCAAACAAAATATAGTAAAGATAAATTTTTCTCAACATAATTTCTATGTGTATGTCATTTAATAACTTCATCATAATCGAATATTTCATAAAAGTTTTGTAAAAATTAGTATCGTTTCTATATAGATGATTGATGGGACAAGACCTCCGAAAGAGGTATTTTATTGCTCAAAAATAGTAAATTAGTAGGGATAATAATATGAATATTATAAAATATAAATTCTAAAGCAGAGTTCTTTTATCTGATTGGCTTTTGATATACCCAACTGGGTGGCGACACTTATTGAACTAGGCATTGGAATTGTAATTGCAATCGTAGTGTATAGAGTTCAATCCCAAACTGCGAAATTGGCCGAGGAACTTCTATCAAAAATTTCTTCCATGACATCGAGGATGGATTCATTATTAGAACAAAGAAGATTAGATGAAATAGCAAAAAAGGAGTTTGAATGTAAAAGAATCATTGAGCACCTGGAATATATACAGAAAAAAGAACAAGAGTTGAAAGATTATTTGACCGATTATATCTCGGGAGATACGACAAGCGAACAGCTGCACTATTTTATTAAGCAGAACTTTATGCCTATCGCCAACTTCAGAATTCGTGAGATAGAAGATGCTATTAGACAGGTAGGAGACAAATTAACCGATAATAACCTCAGATTGAATTTTTTGTCATACATTGAAGCTTTCTTGAATCTGAGTGAGCTAGTTCTCGTAGATGGTAAACCGCAAAATGATAACGATCTTGAAAGTTTTATAATTTCCATTAATCAGCAATTAAAAAGAATACAAGAATTCCTCACCAGATTTCATAAAGAGATGCAACAAACTAACAATAATGGTACATAATTTTTCTTCAATACATATTTTTTAAAATCTTCTTACAGTTAGTTTTCTTAATGGGGCACAATGGAAACAGAGAAATGCTGTGAGTCATCACCAGTTTTACTATTGAAGCGCTCAATAAAATAGACTTGTAATTCTTGGGATATCTGATAAAATTAAATTTCATGAATCAGATCCTTTAGATTCCTCTTTGGCTTTGGCACCAGCATCTTTACTGGATACCCTAGGCAAAGAATAGAGGATGGCGAGAGATCTATACTTAATATTTCCTTTATTTTGATTTCATCAAACATGCCTATCCATATGGAGCTCAATCCCAAAGCATGCGCAGCAAGTTGGGAATATGCCGCGGCAAGAGTGGCATCTTGTTGAGAGAATTTTCTGATCGTGTCTGGTGGAAAATTTAATTTTATTCTCTTGGGATTTATACAAAATACAAGTACAACTGGCGCATGCACGTATGGTTGATTGTTAGCAGCATCGACCAGCTTTCTCTTAGTTTCCTGATTTTTAATGTGATATATTTCGAAACCCTAGAAACCTCCTGCAGTAGGTGCAGTATCAGCCGCTGCAAAAATCATTTCAAGCTTCCATTCTTCCACATCTTTATTCTCAAATATTCTTTGTGATCTTCTATTCAACATAACATTGAAAATGTTCGTCTGTACGATGTCCTCTATATCATGAGCCGGAACATCCTCTTTGGGGTATAATAACTGTGTATTCTTGTCGGTAAACATTCTTGAAAAAATATCGCTTGGAAAAGACACGTATATCTAATGACATGAAGGTTATTAAATTCGATCACTCCGTTAATCGATTAACTGCAATCGATAGTATCTAATAG
>JALYLJ010000088.1 GCA_030774295.1 Thermoproteota archaeon | reverse complement strand
TTTCCTTTTTCAAAAGTTCAGTAATAGCTTCAATTGATCCTATGGTATCGCATCGCAAAATTATCCCGTTGGACTCTGTTTGTATTATTGCTGATTTTATTTCAGACTCTATGCTTATTTTTAATTTTTCTTCGTCTTCAGGATTTTTAACAACATAGAGTGGACTTCCAGCAAGTACACCTTCAAGGTCGGGCGAGGTTACTTTCAGACCTGCAGCAGCAGTAACTTTATCAACATGTCTAAATTTATCCCTGGGATCTCTCATTTCATCCAGCGGTTTTGGAAGTAGTAATGCCTTGATTTTAGTGGTGGTAACAGTATCTTTTTTACCGACAACAATTCTGTCTCCTTGCTTTAGAGTACCGTCTAAAAGTATAATATTTGCTGACGGTCCCAGTCCTATTTCATCATTAACTTCAAGCACAAGACCCCTTGTTTCCGTCCCATGTCGCTCCAACCTTTTGGACAAGTATTGTTGAGCCAACCCCACCAGTACGGCCAGTAGTTCTGGTATTCCAGTTCCTCTTACCGCACTTACAGGAACAATTGCTAGTTCTTTTGTAAAATCTTTAACCCGCCAGAATGCCTCAGAATTATATCCTAATCGAGAAAGGGCACCAACAACAATGTAGATCTTTTCATCTAGAAATGACACAATCGAGGTATCTTGAATCTTTAATTGTTCTGCAACCAAGATCGAATCATTTTTTTTCCAACCTGATATTTGATCTATCTTATTGAGGGCTATGACAAATGGGACCTTTCTCTTTTTTAATATATCCAAACTTTCAATCGTTTGCGCCTCAAGTCCTTTGTTAACATCAACTACTACTATGGCAATATCCGCTGCTGACCCACCCCTCATGCGGAGATTTGCAAAGACTTCATGACCGGGAGTATCTATCACGAGTAACCCTGGAACGGGATTTTCTGATTTGGACAGCTTGTCAAATAACTTTCCTGTAATATCTTTGATTGTTTCAATCGGGAAATAACTTGCACCAATGTGTTGCGTTATTCCTCCCTCTTCTCTGGATTGTACAGCCGTTCCACGAATTTTGTCAAGTAGGGAGGTTTTACCGGAGTCTACATGACCTAATACAACTACAACAGGTTGGCGAAGTTCCACTTAATTAAAAATGATTTTAGACTCTTTTATGAAGCTTTCAGCCGAATCGGAGGCATGTATTATATTATCAGTAAATCCAAGTCCAAAATCTCCCCTGATTGTCCCCGGTTGCGCTTCTGCTGACTTGGTTTTCCCAACCATTAGCCTTACTGTTGAAATTGCATTGTTTCCTTCTAAAATACACCCGACTGTCTTACCAGAACATCTGAATGAAACTAGCTCATTGAAAAAATGCTTGTCTTTATGAGCATCGTAGAATTTGCGTGCCGTATCTGTATCAAACTGAAACGACTTGAGATTCACTATCTGAAAACCCTTCTCTTCAAATCTGGAAATAATCTTTCCAACAAGACCCTTCTTGAAGCCATCAGGTTTTACCACAATGAGCGTTTGCTCTAAATCAGACATTTCCTAGCTCTTATTTTTTGACCTTAATTCCACCCTTAACGTACTTTCGAGTCCATTTCAGTTTTCTTGGATCCCGTTTTAATTTCATGTTCTTTTTACATTTAGGTGAACATGTCCACTGAATAGAACCATCATTTTTTACTGACATCGTTCCTGCATCAGTAGGAATATGTTTTCCACAAAAGAAACAATTTCTGAGAGACGCTGCTGCTTTACTCAAACAATATCACTACTTTATCTTTCTTGCCTCTCTTTCAGTTTCTCTCAACATCAGGATGTCTTTCATCCTAACTGAGCCTTTAACATTTCTTGTGAGAATTCGACCCTTGTCCTTTCCTTCTAGAACCTTTACTCTAACTTGGATTACTTCTCCTGCTATACCAGTTCTGCCCACTATTTGAATAACTTCTGCTGGAGTTACCCTTACTTCTGCAGCTTTACTCACTAGTTAAATCACTCCTTCTTGTCTTTAATACTTGAAAGTGTTCCAATTACTTGGTCAACAATATGCTGACCTTCTCCTGCATCAATTATAGTTGCTGCAGCAGAGCCAACTTCAATTCCAAGTGATTCACCTAATTGTTGTTTGCTTGGTACAAAAATGTAGGGAGTATTCCTTTCATCGCAAATAATAGGAATGTGCGCAACAACTTCTGGCGGCTGCACGTCTTCAGCTATTACCACCAATTTGCCTATTCCTCTTTCTATAGCCTTTGTCGTTTCATTAGTCCCTTTTCTAACACTTCCGCTCTGTTTGGCTACTCTGACCGCTTCATAGACAGCACTTACGAGATCTTTTGGAGTTTCAAATTTTACATAAAAAGGTTTACTCATTTTATAATTCATCACCCATTGGGATCATCTTTAATCTACTGAATAGATGTGGAGGCGTATTAAAAACGTTGCCGAGAAAATATTATTTTCCACCTAGCGTGTCGTTAACAAGCCGCGTATATTCATTAACTTTGGAACTAATCAATAACTCATCAGTTGATTCTCCATACATCCTAATCAAAGGTTCAGTACCGCTGGGACGGAGCATTAACCAACTTTCTTCATCAAACCAAATCTTGACGCCATCAAGTGTTTCTATCTTCATAGGACTGCCATGAGCCTTTGCATTTTCTATCACTTTTTGAACCACCGTCATATCAGAACAATGAAATTTTGATTTGTACTGGTAGGCCATGGGAAGAGAGGATAGCAACTCTGAGAGCGTTTTTTCTTGTGATGCCATTAGATCGAGCATTAGAGCTGTTGTGAGAGCGCCATCTCTAACCTGATTTAAAACTCCATACATAAAACCTCCGTTTTCCTCCATACCAATAATGGCATTTTGTTTTATCATTTCGCGAGAAACCTCAACACTACCTACCTTTGTGTGAATAACACTAGAGCCATTATCCTGTGCAATTTTTGTCAATATGTTAGTTGTGTTTATCGGGCAAACTATTTTGGCTCCCTTGTGTTTTTCAGAAATCAAGTATCTGGCCAATAATGTTCCAGTCTTATCGCCCCAGTGAATGCATCCTTTTTCGTCACAGAAAATTGATCTATCTCCATCACCATCATAAGCAACGCCAATATCAGAATTGGTTTCTTTTGAAATACTACATAACAAATTGAGGTTAGAAGGAGTTGGCTCTGAACCTCTACCTGGAAAATTCCCATCAACAGTTCCGTTAAGAGTTACTACCGTACATCCAAGTCGTTTTGCAAGTATTGGAGCAACTAGCGCCTGAACACCATTTCCCAAATCCATTGTTATTTTGAATTCGCGTTGCTTGATTCTGTCCGTATCGACTAATTTTAGTACATCATCAATGTATCTTTTAATTATCATTTCTTCTTTGAAATTGTCGCCTATCTTTGCCGAACTAAGGAACGCCTTGTTATTAAAAATCTGTTCCACGACGGTCTCATCATCTCTTGAGAGCTCAACTCCATCTTTTGCAATAGGTTTTACACCATTATACTCTGGAGGATTGTGGGAAGCAGTAATCATGATTCCGCCTTGAAAATGATTCTTTTTTGTGGCATATTGAAGACACGGTGTAGGCAAAAGGCCGGCATCAACCGTGTTTAACCCATTTGAATTAAGGACTGCAGTAACAATATTGAACATGATATTGTTTGAATTACGGCCATCTCTACCGACAAGGACTGAACCTTCCTTGTAGTAAGAAGCCAGGGCATGAGTTACATCGACCAAGAAATCTAGGGAGAGATCTTTTCCGAATACTCCTCTGATTCCATTGGTGCCAAATAATGGCATATTCCTGTTCATCATAACTAAACACCAATATATTCTAAATAATAGTTAAATTTGGCCGAATAACTTTCAATAGGCAGACTTCGATGCGGGGGTTGCCAAGCTAGGTCAACGGCGCAGGTCTCGCTAATTGCGAGTGCGAAGCTTAGAATGGATAACATTCAATTCCTAGATCCCTGTTCCTTAGGGATTCGTGGGTTCAAATCCCACCCCCCGCACACAATTAAGGACCATTACTGGCAGTTGCTATTAGTCAAACCGGCTCCAGATTTAGAAAAAAAGTAATTCAGAGATTGGATTTAGTTCCACTATACGCTACATAATTTCTTGTGTCTTTCGTCGTGAAAATGAATTTCACAAAAATCTGCATTACATGTATAACAATGCCACCCTGATAGTGTATAACATACTGAGCATTTTCGTGTAGGATTATTATAATCAAAATCCCTTCTTGACTTTTTGAATATTTTTTGTCTCGGTTCAGGACTCATATCTTGCAAACCAAATTGTAAAGATCAATAAAGGAGAACATGTCATTGCTAGTCTATTAGGTATAAATGTAAATGCACCAAAAGTGTATTTATCATCGCTTTAGAATTGGTTTTAACTTATTTAAGTTTTAGTGTTGATGAGCAATTTTTAGAATCCTTTAATTTTGAGGTCTTTCTTTAATCCATTTTAATAATGAACAGAAATGACAGACTCGTAGTTGAGGTAACAGTTGTTGGCAAAGATAGAAAAGGTGTAGTTGCAGATGTAACTAACTTTATTTTCAAAAATGATGGAAACATAGAGCAGATAAATCAAAGCGTTATCAACGGACTGTTTGGTATGCAACTGGAGGCGTCATTTCAGCAACGTGAATTCAGAAAAGAACCATTTGATACAGAGCTCAAGTCTCTCGCAAAAAAATTAAAGATGGAGGTTAAAGTCCATTATGAGGAGCCCAAGAGATTAAAAAATATTGCGATTTTTGTTAGCAAAGAGAGCCACTGCCTCATTAAATTGCTGGATGCAAAGGCTGCTGGGAAAATACGTGCAAATATTGTTGTAATACTAGGAAGTGAGAATTCGACCAATTCTATCGCAGAAAAGTACCAAATTCCATTTTATCACATCGTGCATTCCCAGCAGACTGAGGCGGAGATTGAAATTTTGGAGATAATGGATCGTCATAATGTAGATTTGATAGTTCTAGGAAGATACATGCGGATATTGACTCCTAATTTTGTTTGGAGATATCCTGATAGGATTATTAACATTCATCCATCATTGTTGCCTGCATTTCCTGGTGCATATGCATACGTCCAGGCGTACGAAAGAGGGGCAAAAATCGTTGGCTGCACAGCACATTTTGTAACAGAAGACCTTGACCAGGGACCTATTATTTGTCAGGAATCATTTAGAGTTAGACAACGAGACTCTGTAGAATCAATCAAGAGAAGGGGACAGAAACTAGAAGCAGTAACATTGCTAGAAGCAGTAACATTATACTTGGAAAATCGTATCCAAGTAAATTGGGGACGGGTTGTGGTTAAGAACACGAAATGAAACCAGGCAACCAATGTAGACACCAAAGAGCCCAAACGTAAACTGTTTTGATTAGTTTAATAACTCAGTTGGACATTTCTACTGATATTGTCAATATTCAACCTCACTTTCAGCGAGATAAAAAATAAAAAAAAGAGAATAATCATCCCGCTGGGTTCCATAGAGCAGCATGGACCGCACCTTCCGGTAACTACTGATATATTGATTGCAGAATATCTGGCGAACCAAATCTCAAAAAAAATTCCAGCTCATGTTCTACCCGGTATTCCCTACGGAGTATCATATGAACATAAACCCTTTTTCAACATTTCAATAAGTAACGATTTGCTATCAGATCTCTTGACTCAGATATGTGTTTCATTGGCAGAAAGTGGCTTTAACTCTGTACTCGTATTAAATGGCCACCACGGAAACATGGGAGTATTACAATATGTTCCTCAAAAGGTAGCAAGCAGGAGTCCAAATTTGAGTGTATTTGGAATTAACTATTGGAATTTGATAGAAAGGGAATTTGATCATGCAGGTTTTGTTGAAACTTCATTAATGCTGGCTATCAATCCACAGCTGGTCCAGATGCATAAGGCCAAGCGCGGATATTCGGATACAAAGAGATTGTATGCTACATATTCTACATTCCTGAATAATCCATCGTCATTTAAGATTACAAAAAATGGTGTTTGGGGAGATCCTACTAAAGCAAATAGACAAGATGGTAGAAAAATAATGTCTACGGCAATAAAGAATATTATTAGGACAATAAAGGAGCTGGATGAACTGAGTAGATGATCTGATTTTGCTATGTTTTTGTTTTTGAATTTAAAATTCTAAATTTTGAATATTAGTTAATAGGAATTGAATTAAACCTAATGCTTCATACAATAGTCATTTCAAGGCAGAAATCAAAATTATTATTAACTTTAATATAGACCTTCATTAAGGAATACCATAGGTAGTGATATAGATGTCCGTTGACATGGCAGTAAAGGTACTCGATGAGAGCTTGGGTAAAATAGTTCTTATTAAACTAAAAGGAAGCAAAGTAATTCGTGGGAATTTGCACGGTTTTGACCAGCATATGAATTTACTACTTGACAATTCTGTGGAATTACTTGACGAAGGAAAATCAAATGAAATTGGAACCATTGTTGTAAGAGGAGATAATGTTGTTATGATATCTCCACCGCCGGTCTAACATCACTTGTCTAGAATATTTGGAGGGAAAATTGCATGACCAAAGGAACAACTTCAATGGGAAAGTTTACCAGAAAACGCACTCATATAAGGTGCCGGAGATGCGGCCATAACGCATTTCATAAAAGAGACAAGCGATGTGGAAGATGCGGATATCCAGATCCAAAAACTCGAAAATACGATTGGATTAAACGCCGAGTTACTTAGACATTCTGAGGATAAGACTTAACAGTATGTTGTAATTTATTACCATATTGGATTTTGTTGTTGCATCATTTTCAATAGGGTTAGGTGCAATAGCTTCTGTAGTTTTTCGTCAAATTAGAACCCAGAGAATTGCAAAAATGTACAATAAAAAGAAGAGTACGAAGCAAGCATATAGTTTCGATACTTCCAAAAATAGCAATGATCTTGAGATGATGAAAAATGAGTTGGATTCATTACAAGTTGAAAGATCTATCATTGCTAGTTCTGCTAGAAGGGTAGATGAGACTTTTAGACAAGGTAAACTAAGTCAATTAGAATTTGACAGGTTAATGTTAAAGTACGGCGAAGATTTAAGAAAATGTGACGAAGAAATAGAGCATGCGCGATCGGTTGTAGACCTTTACGATTTGAGCGCAATTAAAAACAATCTTGTTTCTATAGTAGAGAACAAAATCAAAGTTATAGATACAAGATTAACCGAGCTCTCCAAAAAGAATTTCAAATTGACAACTACACCAAAACAGGAGCGACCTGATAGTATAAAAGAAGATTTTACAAAGTCATCGTTACGCCAAGAAAATCTAGATTATTCGTTACGTACGGAGGCAGAAAAAATAAAGAATTTGGAAATAGAAATTAATGAAGCACTTGAAAAACTTGATAATTTCGAGTCTACAAAATCAGGACCTGAGCTACAATCAAAACCAGCAGCAGAATTAGAAGCAGAATCCAAAGTACAATCACAAATAGCTTTAGAAGTTGAGAAAGAGGAAATACTGAAAAATAGTTTAGTGTCAAGTGGTAGACAGAATGCTACTATCAAAAGGGATCCTCTTAGGAATTTTGCCCCATCAAAGTAGGTCTAAAAAAATAATTAGATGGGGAATGTTAATTTTTAAGGATCCATAAATTTCAGAATTATTACTTTCCTATTCTAAACATCTTTGTACCGCATGTCGAACATATTCCTTGCGTTGCTGGTTTTCCATTTTTCATTGTTATCTTTTTTTCATCATTCATAATCCTTTTTTGTTTACACTTTACACAGTATCCTTCCATAAAAAATAGATTTCACGTGTAAATAAAAACATTGTGCACGGGGGCTTTTTTTGGTCAAAAACGTGAGGATTATTATTCCAATTAGGAAAACTATATATATAAGTTTTGAAATCCTACTGTACTTTTTAGCTACATACAAGCCAAAAATGCTATCGAAGAGTTTTGATTCATGATATTCTAATAACTTTGATTTGTTTGGACTGCTTACGATAACTTGTGTGCTCCAAATATGGGTAGTATTTGAAAATTTATAAGTAATCTCAAACTTCGTTTATTGTTAAATGAAAATTACCGTAATCGGAGCCGGGCGTGTAGGCTCTTCTGTGGCCCTAAATTGCTCGATGAGAGAATTGGGTGATGTGATGCTTCTTGATATTGTCGAAGGTCTTCCTCAAGGCGAGGCAATGGATATTAACCATCAACTTGCTGAACGAGGAATAGATTTCGCAGTTAGTGGCTCTAATAACTATGAGGACATGAAAGGATCCGAATTTGTGGTAGTTGTAGCAGGGGTGGGTAGAAAGCCCGGTATGACGCGTATGGACCTGCTTAAAACAAACGCTGACATAGTAAAGGGAGTATGCAATAAAATCAAAACCTTTGCTCATCATTCTAAGATTATAGTAGTAACAAATCCGTTAGACCCATTGACATATCTTGTAATCAAATCACTGCAAGGACAAAGAAACAAGATAATGGGGATGGGGGGAATGTTAGACCTGTCTAGATTTAAGGAACACATCAGTACGGTAACTAGAATATCTCGAGAATCAATTCAGGCAATGGTCATAAGTGAACATGGTGAGAATATGCTGCCTCTTGTTAGATTCTCCAGTATGGGTGGAATACCAT
>JALYLJ010000087.1 GCA_030774295.1 Thermoproteota archaeon | reverse complement strand
ATAAACGAGATAGATCTTGAGAATAAAAAGATAATCACTGCTTCCTATCTGAATAATGAAATAGTAAAAGATATGAAGAAAATTCAGTGGGTCTCAGAGAAGAATATGACAAAATACAAAGTCATGGTTCCAAAAGAGATATATCAAAATGACAGATTCAATCCAGAAAGTTTAGAAAAGATAGAGGGTTATGCTGAATCTTCAATTTTACAATTAAAATCCCGTACTCGGGTACAATTTATTAGATTTGGTTTTTGTATCACTGAAGAGAAATTTACTGCAATTTTTATACATAGGTAGACAAAATGAAAATAGGAAGAATCAAGATAGAAGAAATTGGAGAAACATACGGAATAATATCTGCGGATGGAAAGAAAATAATCACAAAACAAGATTTTCAGGAACAGACTGGCGTTCCAATCCCTCAAACAGTAAAGGAGTTCATTGTCAGGGGATGGTTTAGTGAAGTGGAAAAATATATTACTACAATAGAATTTAGTAACAATATTAAAGAAGCCGACCTATTAGCGCCGATTCCAGATCCTTCAAAAATAATCTGCTTGGCATTTAATTATTATGATCATGCGCGCGATGCCGGACTCACACCTTCAGATGAGCCTGTTATTTTTATTAAACCAAGGTCAACGCTAAACCATCCATTTAATGATGTTGTATGTCCGAAGTTTGTACAGCGCCTAGATTATGAAGCAGAATTAGCAGTTATTATAGGAAAGAATACAAAAAATATTGAACCTGAAAAAGCCTCCGAATCTATATTCGGATATATGATACTCCATGATGTTTCCGCTAGGGATATACAATTCAAAGATAAACAATTCACGAGAGGAAAGGGCATAGACACATTTGCACCATGCGGACCTTGGATAACAACCAAAGACGAAATCAATAATGCTCAAAATCTACAGATCGTTACAAAGGTGAATAGCGAAATTAGACAAAATTCTTCTAGTAGCAAAATGGTAATATCAATTGAAAAGATAATTTCGAGTCTAAGTAGAGTAATGACTCTAGAGGCTGGCGACATTATTTCTACCGGAACGCCGGCAGGTGTTGCTATGTCTATGAAGGAACCAAAGTACCTAAAGGACGGCGATATCGTTGAAATTACGATAGAGAATCTAGGTACTATTAGAAACCGAATTACTTTTTCATAGAGTCTGTTTCATGAGTATTGTCCTGACATATCTTTCTTAAACGGCTAACTTCATTTTCCAAAATACGTGAATAAGACTTGTACAATTCCATTAAGGTAGATCTTATGCTGGCTAACTGAATCGAAATATTCAGTGACTGGAGACAGGTGTCCATTGATCGTTCTGTTGCAAATATATTCATGGATTCCTTGAATGATTCGAGCAGTAATTGATGCTCAGAGCTATTTTCATTAATTAGTTTCTCGATATCTTCTACGCTCTTAGAATCATTTTGATCAGAATTATTTGATTTGAACATTTACTTCATATTGTCCTGGAGAAATATATTAAGTTCATCAGATTTGGATCAAATTATATGATTTGTCTATTTTGTGTATTGTACAAACTTTAAATTAATAATGTATTTATTTGTCGGCCAGATTTGACAGTTGTATGGTGGTAGACAATAAGGGCATAATCTCGTATTTACGGGTATTAAAGGAAGACTTGATTATATTCAGAATAAAACCATCGGAAGGTGGCGTACCAGATTTCAAAGCAGGACAATTCTTAACAATAGGACTGCATGTGCCATCCGAGGGAAAAATAGTAAGAAGAGCCTATTCCATAGCGTCCCCGCCGGAGCAAAAAAACGTCTTTGAATTACTTGTAAGATGGGTAAAAAAACCAGTTCCAGGTCGTTTAACTACTGAACTATTTAACAGAAGAGAACAAGATGAAATCCTTTGGGTAAAACCCACAGGGGCCTTTACAATAGATGATAAGAAACACGACGGTACTCCAGATAACAGAAGAATGGTTCTTATTGGTGGAGGGACCGGACTAGCACCGTTTATTTCCTATGCGCTTCACCTAAAATCGATCGGCAGTTCCCGAGAGATAGTAATATTACATGGTGCAAGTTATGTTGACGAACTTAGCTATAGAGAACTTTTAGCAGAACTTGAAAATGAAAGTCTGGATAGTGGAAAAGGCAAATGGAACTTTAGGTACCGTGCCAGTATAAGTAGACCTCAAGAATGGTTTAACAGAAGTTGGAATGGTCAAAAGGGCAGGGTTGAATCGTTTTTGCGACCAAAATTGGGAACTGTCAAGTCCCCTCTAGAAGAATTGGTTGGAGAATCAATTACCCCTGAAAATACCATTTTCTATGTGTGTGGATGGCAAGGAACAATTGATGGTGCACTTGATTACTTGATTCCTAAGGGCTTTGTGACGGAAAGAAATAAGAGAAAAGATGGAAGCTATGATGTGAAGTTTGAGTCATATGGATAGATTTGCGAAAGAGCTGTATTGTACAGCTCTATAATCCTTAACCTTATATCAAGGATAAAAGTGAGCAATAATAGATATGAAATTTGAATACGAAGAATTTACCACTATTGAAGAGTTTTTTTTATACCTAGTATCTGTCGCCCCATACATGAAACAAGTTCTACCGGCTAGTTCCTACAAGGGATACGTCTTCTCTATTCTGCCTCTGACCCCGGTATCTGGCGACATACTAATGATGATATATGCGAAAGGAAGTATGGAACCTGGTCTAATAGAATTCGATATTTCAACTAGGAAATACAAGACCGTAAGTGCGGTAGAAAGAGCTGATAAGAATTATTTCATAATACTAAAGCCAAAGATTGCGACTATAGCTGATAG
>JALYLJ010000086.1 GCA_030774295.1 Thermoproteota archaeon | reverse complement strand
GGGCCTACTGTTCCTGACATGACCACTTTCAGCGATACAAAAAACGTACTGATAAAATACAAACTGTGGAACAATCAAAAAGTGATTTCTAAAAAACTCAAAGATTTAGTCACTGCTGGCGCGTTGGGAAGAATCAGTGATACACCAAAACCTGGAAATACTATATTTACCAATATTCAAAATGTTATTATTGGCAATAACAATATTGCTTGCAATAGCATCAAACTATTTTTAGAAGGAAAAGGTATAAGAACTATGTATCTGGGTTCAAAGTTTACAGGAAGATCCAGATCACTAGGAGAGTTTCTATTCAAACTTGTTGATGACTTTCCATCTGTCTCAACCCCGTACGCTTTTGTTCTTGGTGGCGAAACTACTGTTGAGTTGAAAAATAGAACCAATGGTGTTGGAGGCAGAAATCAAGAAACAGTACTCTCAGCTGCAGCTCATTTTGAAGACCTAGGCGACAATATGGATTTTACGATTGCTAGTTTTGGAACAGATGGAATTGATGGAAATTCCCTTGCTGCGGGTGCGATATTAAATCCAAAGGTACTATCTAGAATAAGAAAAAAGAAATTGAAAATATTAGACGTTCTCAAAAACCACAATAGTAACGTATTATTTAATAAAGTAAACGGGGCCCTATGCACGAAAATTACAGGCACCAATGTAAATGATGTATGTATTGTGTGTAGGTTACGATAAGAATGGAAATGTGTAAATTGTTACTAACATACAATCATAATTTATTTTGAATTCAACGGTAAAGTAAAAATAAATGTTGCTCCAGTTCCGTTTTCCTGATTAAATCCGATTATTGTCCCCCCATGGGATTCGATAATATTTTTAGAGATGAAGAGACCCAAGCCAGTCCCCTGTTCTGATCTTGATACAAATTTGTCGAATAATCGACTAATTATCTCGTGATCTATTCCCTTACCAGTATCGCTAATTTGAACAGACAGCTCAGTGCTATTGACTTTACCAATTATAGTTATGACTCCTTGGTCTGTGAATTTAATTGCATTATTGATAATATTTGAAATGACTTGTGTGATTCTATATTTATCGGCAAATATTTTTACATGGATCAGTTCATAAAGAATCTTGAGTTTTTTATTTTTCGCAATATCGCCTTCAATCTGTCTTGAATATTCTGTAACTAATTCTGATAAAATTTCATCAATATCAAAGGAAGCTTTGTTCAGTTTTAGTGATTTTCCTTCAATATTGGTGACATCCAATATGTCTGCTGCCAATCTATCCAGTCTTTTTGCATTGCGAATTATCGAAGAAATTTGTTCTTTGCTTACTCTTGCATAGTCACTGTCGCCGATATCATTTTCTATTAATTCTGCTTCGCCTAAAATTGGCATTATCGGGGTTCTTAACTCGTGTGCTGCGACATTGATAAACTCCTTTTGCATATTATCATGTATCTCTAGTTGTTTATTTGCTGAAGCAAGAAGACTATTTGATTCTGTCAGAGATTCATTTGTTTTCTTTAGCTGCACTGTTCTGGATTCGACAGCCCCCTCTAACCGCTTATTCCAAGATAATATCAAAAATGCAATGCCAAATGCCATAGAACCAACAACGATGATTACAATAGTACTGAAATTCTTTTGTTGATTTATTAAATAGCCGACATTTGAAGCCAGACTATGTGGTGTACTAATGTACAGTGACCATAGAAATTCACCGTCTAAAGTTATAGGTTGGTAAGCAATTGTAGTCATGTTATCGTTAAAAGAGATATCTCTTAGTCCTGATCCTCCTGTCAGAGAGGTAGCGAGGATATTATTGTACTCATTTTTGATTTCTGGAGGAATGAGATCTTGAAATTCTGGGTTTAGATAATTTTTACCAACTACATTTCTATTTTTTGAATATAAAATCACACCGTTCTTATCTATTAATCCTACATTGCTTGCAAACTCGGGTGAAAGTTCCTTCTGTAAAAAATCGCCTAGTTTCGCTAAATCAATTGTCGTGAACACTATCCCTTCAAACTTTGACGTATTGGATTGAATCGTAATATTACCTTGAGTAACGTTAGTTTCAAGTACTGGGTATGATATGAAGAGTAACGGAAATTGGTTATCAACATCAATGATGCTACTATAATATGTGCTGTTACTCGTTTTGGGTGATAATAAT
>JALYLJ010000085.1 GCA_030774295.1 Thermoproteota archaeon | reverse complement strand
CCGCAGATGACATTACACATCCTATACCTGATTTGACTGGTTACATTACGGAAGGACAAGTTGTCCTGGGAAGAGACCTTTTTAGAAAGGGAATATATCCACCGGTCAATGTTATGATGTCACTTTCTAGATTAATGAAGGATGGTGTTGGAGAAGGAAAAACTAGATCAGATCATATGGAAGTTGGAAATCAATTATACGATGCTTATTCTAGAGCTCAAGAGGTAAGAGCACTGGCAGAGATTGTAGGAAAGGCGGGTTTGACCGGAGTTGATTTGAAATATCTTGACGCTGGGGATAGTTTTGAAACGCATTTTCTAAAACAAAGTCCTGATGAAAATAGAAATTTGGATGAAACGCTGAGTAGGGCATGGGATATCTTGGCTACTTTACCAGAAGGGGAACTAACTAAAATTAAAGACAAACATATTCAGCAGTATTATAAGGGAAACAAGTAAACTATAGTACATCGAAATGTCATTTGGGAAAAATGTTACTGCAACGAAAATAGAACTGATAAAGATAAGGAGATCGCTGCAAGTTAGCAGTATGGTTCACAAAATACTTGATGACAAACGAGAAGTGTTACTAAAAAAAATCGACGAAATGATAGAAGAGGCTAATAAAACAAGAGGTGATATCTGGTCTCCACTTTCTGATATTTACTCTGCAGTCTATGATTCGTACATGTCGCTTGGAACATCGACACTTGAATCAATTTCAGATTCGACTCCTGGTATAATGGAAGTAAATGTTGATGTGAGAAGGATCGTTGATGTGAAAATTCCCACTCTACAAATAAAAACAAAACAAGGTGGTCAGGACCTCTCTTATGGATTTTCAGAAACAAACGTCTATGTTGACAAGGCATCTAAACAGATAAAGAACATGCTACCGCAGATTTGTAAGGCAGCCGAGTATGAAAATGCCATTTTCAGTCTAGCAAAGGAACTTGAAAAAACCCAAAAATTAATCAATGCACTTGAATTTGTTATAATTCCACAGTATCAGAATGCGATTTCCTTCATTAAGGGAACATTGGAAGAACGTGAGCGAGAAGAATTTGTAAGACTGAAAAAAGTAAAAGTTGTTTTAGATAAGAAAAAGAATATAGAGTGGGCGTAATAATGCATATTGATGGTTGCAAGTAAGATGGAGGCTGATATTATTGCAGAATATTTTAAGAAATCAAAACAAAATTTACAATCAGAACACGATTCAATGATACAAGATGTAAAGCAAGATATTTCTTCCTACAAGAAAAAGGCTATGTCCAATGCTTAAGTAATACCAGTTAATCTTCGTCAAGTTCCAAAATACATTTTGACCAATTACAGTAGTTAGAAATATTCTATCGATTAGAATCTCTTAATGATGTTGGATAGTACAAGTTACTTACAACTCTTTTCCGTATTTACAACGTAGTGAATTCGGACATCATACAACTTTCTTAGTTATAATTAAATATGGCCTTCAATTTCGAACCAATGTATGATGGGTGTTAACAGAGAAAAAGTTAGTGTTATTCTTCTGACCATTGCTATGACTTTTAGCATACTATTCTTGTATAACAATTGGGCATTTGCACAAGCTAGTAAAACAGAAGGTACTTCGGACGCCGGATCAAAGTTTATAGGTGCAGGAATGGCCTTTGGCCTTGCGGCTGCCGGATCAGGAATAGGATTGGGTTTTGTGGGTGCCGCAGGTTTGGCAGCAATAAGCGATAATCCAAAAATGCAATCTAGAGTCTTCATATTTGTCGGTATGGTAGAATCCATTGCTATCTATGGTATTGTAATGATGTTCATTATCTTGGGACAATGAGTAACTGCAAGATCCTCAAAACATTTTTCGTAAAGGCAAAGCTGATATCGTAAAGTAGTAGTAGATTGCAGCCAATTTCTTGAAATGGCTGCAAGAACATATCATAACCAAGTGGAAAATTAATTAGAATATCAAAGTAAGTTGAATTAAAGTAATTACAAAACGTAATTTTTGAATTATTGAAACGAAGAAAAGGGAAAGATTTTAAGGAGAATAATAATCAAAAAACTCAATACAATGGGACAGGCCAAACTCTTAAAGACAACTTTGATTCTGCCAAGAGTTGAAACGCACGACGCCGTAAGTAAATTGGCAGAATTAGAATGGTTTCATCCATTGCAGAGTCCTTCTGAACACAGTAATCCTTATTTTGATGATCTCTTGTTGAATGCTCAGAAATTATTTCAAGAGATTGACGATGTCATAAGAGCTTTAGGCATACCCCTTGAAACTGGTGTCATGGCCGCTCTCTTTAAGGGCGCTCCCCAGGAAAAGACTGATTACAAGATAGACGATATTCAAAATTTCATTGTTGAATTAGAAAAGAAAAGTAAAGTTCTACTAGAAGAACCAATATCGTTACTCAAGACCCAGCAACAAATAGAAAAGGAACTTGAAGAGTATCGGAATGCCCTGGACGCAATTGGTAGCGCTTCAAAGCTTAAAATGGAATTATCAGAACTACGTAGGCTGAAAACATTTTTTGCAGAAATTTTTATTGTAAATTCCAAGGATATTAAGGAAATTCAAAATAGTTTAAGTGATCTGATAGTCCATCCCTTCAAACTTAACGATGAGAAATCCTCTATTACTGTCATAGGCTCACAGGAAGATTCAGAAAAAATCATGAAGGTGCTTAGAAGCTTCAATGTGCATCCCATACAAATTCCACCTGATTTGCCACAAAATCCAGGTATCGCTTTTGATCATTGCCAAAGGACCTGTAAGGAACTGGAAAAAAAATCTTCTGAAATTGTTAAGAAAATTGAAAAGTTGAAGGTATCACTCTTGCCCAAATTGCTTTCACTGTATGAATCATCCAAGGTCACAAAAGATATTTTGGAGGTAACTAGAAAGCCAGGAGGAACAAAGAATTTTGCCCTTATTCAGGGATATATCCCAGACGGCATGGAGAAAAAGTTCAAAAATCTTACAAAAAGTTATGTCTCTATTGCCGAGCCGGCTAGTTTAGATAAGGATTCTAGCAATCAACTTCCAACGC
>JALYLJ010000084.1 GCA_030774295.1 Thermoproteota archaeon | reverse complement strand
GGACAATAGGCTTTGAATCTGACAAATTAATCTCGGTAACGGACAACATTGATAAATTTATGGAGGACATGACGAAGCAGCATGGCAGCACATTCAGACTTATTGACATTAAATTTTCCTCTGCATCCAAACTTTTGCAGGACGCTAGACAAAATTCAGATGTCAATTATTCCGCGCTAGTTATCTATGAGATTTAACTACTGATGGGCCAATTTGTAAAAGGCCCACCAGCCATGCGCATGTTCTTGGCACTTGTCGACACTTGTAAGGTTATGGTCAACAAACAATTAAAAAGTTAAAAATTTGCTTGTATAGTAAGTCTTGCCATATTTGATTTGACGGAAATTCCTTAGATGACAATTGATTAAATGCGCACGGCGCAATCTAATTGAACAATACTGAATTAACCAGATTATTCGGTTTAAACACCCAAATACAGTTATATGATTAGGACTGAAATTACTCTCTGGTGTGACTTTGAGTAAATTTTTTTCTAGAGAAACGGGACTAAAAACGCTAACTGACAATTCTTACAAGGCCGTCAACGAAGGATTGTATGATGCAGACAAATATGATTATGAAAGTCATTCTATAATTTCGCTGAAGAAAGCAATTCTGACGTGCAGTCGTGTTCCCATTATTTCAGAGATAAAATTTGCTTCACCTTCAAAAGGCAAAATTCTGGATCAATCCAAGATAAATCCAGAGGATCTAGCAATACAAATGACAAAATCAGGAGCTGCTGGGATTTCTGTACTCACTCAGCATTACTTGTTTGAAGGCTCTATCAATAATCTTGCATCTATCAGAAAATGTGTCATTGTGCCTTTGTTAATGAAGGATATCATAGTTAGTGAGGTTCAAATTGATGCAGCAAAAAAGATAGGTGCAGATTGTATCTTGTTAATTAAAAGCGTATTTGACAAGGGGCTAGCGGAAGGAAGCATGGAAAAATTTACTGATTATGCCACAAGAAAAGGCCTTGAAGTTATTAGCGAAGTTCATTCAGAAGATGAGTTTAAGGAAATACTGAAAAATAAACGACAACTTATCGGTATTAATAATAGAAATTTGAGTACTCTTGAGGTTGACATCAACGTTACTATTAAACTACTACAAACATTAGATAAACAAAACAATATTATCATAAGTGAAAGCGGAATATCTAAATCTGATGAAATCAAGAAGTTAAGGTCAATTGGCGTTGATGCATTTCTAGTTGGCACAAGCATCATGGAATCAGAGAATTTTTTTGAAAAGATAAAGGAGTTATGTTATGCTTAAATCCTCAGACTCACAGCAATTTCTGGCATCCGTATCAAAATGACCAATTTACAACGGTTTCCTATAGATGGTAAATATGGAAAATACGGAGGCAAGTATATTCCAGAAACTTTGGTTCCGGCGATTAGTGAACTTGAGGAAGCATACGAAAAAATTAAAAACGATTCTAGTTTTAAGAAGGAACTTGACTATTATCTTCAAAATTATGCAGGGAGACCTACACCGCTCTTTTTTGCAAAGAATCTGACAGATTATGTCGGTGGTGCAAAGATTTTTCTCAAGAGAGAGGATCTTTTACATGGCGGAGCACATAAAACCAACAACTGTTTGGGCCAATGCCTCTTGGCCAAGAAAATGGGAAAAAAAAGAATAATAGCAGAAACTGGAGCAGGTCAGCATGGCGTAGGAACAGCAATGGCAGCTGCTGTTCTTGGGTTGAAAGCAGAAATTTACATGGGATCTATAGACGTTGAACGACAAAAATTGAATTTATTCAGGATGGAACTATTAGGAGCAAAGGTACACCGTGTAGATTCTGGAACAAGAACACTAAAGGATGCTATAAATGAAGCGTTACGCGATTGGATAACAAATGTAAAAGATACTTACTATTTGATAGGATCGGTTGTGGGCCCACATCCATATCCTATGATTGTAAGAGATTTTCAAAGAGTAATCGGCGAGGAAATCAAATCACAGCTTAAAAACTTAACTACCACTGCTAGTACAAGTTCTCCTCATGCACTTGTATGTTGTGTGGGTGGAGGTAGTAACGCAATGGGCACTTTCTTCCCGTTTCTAGATGATAACAAAGTGTCGTTATACGGCGTTGAAGCAGGTGGCATGGGTCTCAAAACAGGAAAACATTCTGCCACACTAAAAGTTGGCTCAGAGGGCATACTGCATGGAATGAGAACATATCTTTTACAAGATGAATTTGGCCAGATAAATGATACACATAGTATTTCGGCAGGCTTGGATTATCCAGGCGTGGGTCCTCAGCATGTTCAACTAAAGGACATTGAACGTGCAGAATATGTTACCTGTAATGATAAAGAGGCGTTGGATGCGTTTTTCAAACTTTCAAGATTGGAAGGTATTATAGCGGCTTTAGAATCATGCCATGCAGTTTCATACGCAATGAAGTTGGCAAAAAAAATGAGAAGCGATCAAAATATTATTGTTACATTGTCTGGTAGAGGCGACAAAGACATAGATCAAGTAATGAAGTTTAGAAAAAAATATCTCGGCAGGTCATAGTCAGTGTTATCATTACAAAATAATAGAATAGAGAAAAAATTTACTGAATTAAAATCACGGAATCAAAAAGGGCTGATATGCTATGTTTTGGGAGGTTATCCTAACGCCAGCACAAGTGAGAAAATAATTTCATCAATTGTGGACGGAGGCGCTGACATTATCGAAATAGGTATCCCTTTTTCAGATCCGATTGCAGACGGTCCAACAATTCAGGAGGCCTCATTT
>JALYLJ010000083.1 GCA_030774295.1 Thermoproteota archaeon | reverse complement strand
TCCTGGTATTTTCGTTGATAAATTTAAAGAATCAGCTGATAGTACTGATAAAATATTATTTGTAGGGGCTTTAGTGCGACCCAAGGGAGTAAACATTCTTCTTCAAGCATTTAAAAAACTTTCAAATCATTTACCTGATGTCAAACTAATTATAGTCGGAAAAGGCATCTTAGAACCTGAAATTATAAAACTGAAAAACTCCGGATTAAAAATAGAATACATGGGATTTGTGCCTCCGTCGCCGAGACTGAAGGAAATTTATTCAAATTCCAGTGTTTTTTGTTCTCCAAGTCTGAACACTAGAAAGGCAGGTCTGATATTAACAGGGCAAGAACAATTTGGTTTTACATTAGTTGAAGCGATGTCTTCAGGTCTACCAATAGTCTCATCTAATATCGGAGCCATACCAGAAATTGTTGGAGCAGAGAATTTAGTTGTTACGCCCACTAGCGAAAATGTATTCGCTGCATTATACAAAGTCTTGACTTATGACAACCTGAGGAAAAAATTAAGAGAGAATAATAGAAAGCGAAGTATATCCATGTTTAATGCACCAATACAATCTGGGCTTTTTGAGAAAGCAATTGGTAGATAAGTATGTCCTAGAAGGTTATAAAAATTACAGCTTGCGTTATGGTTCATTTGATACTAGATCAAAATAGATTGTATCCATAAAGGTAACAAAAGAAGATCTGGGTGAGAGAAGAATGCTGAAACCAATATTTCAATTATTTTCAGGCACAGACTCCATGACAGGTAAGAGGGGGGTTAGCTAGTATTTACATATTAAATCAAAATCCTTTATCATGACTATTTCCTACGGTTATCTTATACAAAACTTATCATACTCCACCTCCAAATCAATGGATATTTATAATTGCTAAGTTTAGAAATAATCTTATTGCGAATTCTTTGGTTTAATTGGAGAGACATAAAACATCCTGATGCAGGAGGAGCTGAGATATTTACTCATGAAATTATGCACAGATTGGTAAAAAAAGGTCATGATATGACTCTTTTTACCGCACTATTTCCAAATGGCTTAAAAAATGAGACTATTGATGGTGTTAAAATAATAAGAGATGGAGGCAAATATACTGTCTATAATAAGGCAAGAAATTATTATAATAAATGCAACGAAATATATGATTTCGTTATCGATGAAAGTAATACAAGGCCGTTTCTAACGCCTAAATTTGCTAAAGAAAAGCCCATTTTAGCAATATATCACCAATTGTCTCGGGAAGGTTGGTTTTATGAGACACCATTTCCATTAAATTATCTTGGTTACTATTACCTTGAATGGAAATGGTTATCATATTACAAGGATATTCCTACAGTCACAGTCTCAAATTCTACCAAGGATGATTTGGAAAAATTTGGTATTAAAAAGATTTTTATGGTACCGGAAGGAATAACTGTTACTCCACTTTCGGGAATACAACAAAAAGAGTCAAGTCCAACTGTTGTTTTCATAGGTAGATTAAGAAGGCACAAACTTCCTCACCATGCTATTGAGGCATTTTCGATAATTAAAAAAGAAATACCTGATGCAAAAATGTGGGTTGTAGGCCGTGGATATATGCGTAAAGAGCTTGAAGAATTTGATCTTAAGGATGTTATTTTCTATGGTCATGTAAAAAATGATCTTAAGGATGAATTATTGAGTAAAGCTCACTTAATTTTGGTGCCCGCCGTTCGAGAAGGTTGGGGTTTAGTAGTGACAGAATCCAATGCCATGGGCACTCCAGCGGTCGCATACAATGTTCCTGGGTTACGGGATTCAGTTAAACATGGAGAAACTGGGATATTAGTTAAAGAAAATTCTCCAAACGCTCTCGCACATTCCGCAATCGCTTTGCTTAAGGACAGAGAGCTCCTTGATAGACTTAGTTATAACGCACTCGCTTTTTCAAAACAATTTAGTTGGGATAATACTGCAAATGAGTTTGACAAAATCATCAAAAAGATATACCTTAATCATGCACGCACTCAATAAGCAGTAGGACTAAGGC
>JALYLJ010000082.1 GCA_030774295.1 Thermoproteota archaeon | reverse complement strand
TCCATAGGGGCGTAATCTGCAATACCGTTGTGATGAGAAATAGGATTACAAATAAAATCAAACAATAATCTTGGTGTAACTTGGTTGCCAAGTATTTTGTACAAAAATGTATCATGTGCCCTGTTCGGATCAATAGCTGGTGCACAACCGAAAAATGATGCTAATGAGATACCTCTATATGGTGACATGAGCGTGCGATCTGCTGTAAGAACAACCTTTGGGTGTTTCAAGAGTCTTTATACATACCTCAAAGACGTAGATTTTAAGTTTTCCAAATTCAAGTTATCATTTAGGAACTCTTATTTTAATATTATTCTCAAAACATCATTGTCTTTCAAAACGTGATCCAATCCTACCTTTTGGGAACTAAATTTAACACTGCTGCCCCAAACATAAGCATGTTTGAAATCTTTAACAAAATTCCTGTGGATTTTTTGGCAAACATCCCTAATGGTGCAGTTTTGATTCATTATAAGGGGTTCATTATCAATCTTATCACCTCTTGGTTTAAGGAAGACTCTAATAAACGCAAGTTTTTCATAAATCAATTTTTTCAAGTCTTCAATGTTTATTTTGAGATCAGCGGAGATGGGAATAAAACTTTGAATCTTCTTTTCAATCTCCGAAACAAATTTACCATCTACAAGATCGATTTTATTCAACACAACCAGCGAAGGTAGATAAATCCTATTTCCAGAAACAACGTCTATCAACTGCTCTATCGTCAAGTTTGGTTCTTTGATCATTATGCGACCATTGCTTATCCCATGAATTCGGAGAACCTCTTTTATCAGATCATCTGGAATGCTAGAAACTTGGTTATGGACAGAAAGTCCTCCAACGTGTGCTTTTTCTATATGCACTGCTGGAAATTTTTTGTTGATTCTTATTCCCACTTCATGCAGCTCTCTTTCCAGCATGTCTAGTAATTCTGGTTGAAATACGTCCAGAATCATGAGAACCAAATCTGCGTTTCTTGCGACAGAAAGAACTTTCTTTCCTAAACCCCTTCCCTTCGATGCACCTTCAACGATACCTGGGAGATCGAGTATCTGAATTTTAGAACCGTTGTACTGCATCATTCCTGGCACAGCTGTTAGTGTTGTAAATTGATAAGACCCTATACGAGAATTTGCGTTTGTTAATGCATTGAGCAATGTAGACTTTCCAACACTGGGCATTCCTACCAGAACTACTGACGCATCTCCAGCCTTTCGAACGTTGAATCCCTCGTTTTCCTTACCGGAAGAAACGGTCTTGCCATGTCTGTTTTCGTCTAATTCTCGTCTAAGTTTTGCTATTTTTGCTTTAAGAATTCCAATATGAAATTCTGTCGCCTTGTTTATTTGCGTCCTATGGATCTCTTCTTGGATAGCTTTGATTTTCTCAGGAATTCCCAGGGCTAAAACCCCCCTATGTTTATTCGCTTATATTCGATAATTATCTGTTTAGATTGAGCAGTTGTATTGAGCATATACAATAACCGTTTGTAACCCAAATCAAAATTTCACCAAATTATCTATAGTGGACTGATGACTATGATTTTTTCTTCTGAAATGTTCATTATGTTTGAGGAGCTTTTTTCCTTCCATAGAAAAATATGACCATGACTATAACAGAGATTATCGCTGCAAGTAGGATATAATTAATGGGTGGAGCCACAAGTATCCCAATTTCTGGAATTACCAGTTTGACTTTTCCAATGTAATTCTTACTGTCTACTGGGAAATCAATACCGGGTATAGATACGGGACTGGCATCTCCTTTGGTTATAATTATCCTTTTGCCGTTCTCCGACGTTATTTCGGTAATTCTGTGTACGATTATTCGGTCCTCCCCCGCCGGCTTATTAAACACTATCATGTCCCCCACTGTAGTAGTGTTAAACATATGTCCGTCACCAACGAATATTAGATCGTTCATACTGAGTGCCGGAGCCATTGTGTCATCATATATCACGAAAAAGGGCTGAGGATTATCAAATTCAGTTTCAAGATAATGGTAAAGTGAAACAACTATTAAAACTCCCAAGACAAAAACTATTACGTTTTTGATAATAGTTGGAAGGCGAGATCTTTCATCTAACAAATTATGAAAAATTATTTATGTAGATAAGATAAATCTTTAGATTTTTTGAATTATTGGCAGCTCAGTCTAATGCCTTTTCATCATGTAATTGAGTCTTAGTTTAACTCTGAATCTTCACTGCTGCCACTTTGTATTTTACTTTTTTGATATTTAACATAATCGTCCACAGCAGAATTTGCTTGTAAATCTGCTTCGTGATTTTCAGCTCTCATAATGTGCTTGTATTCAACAAGATCAAATGACTTTTCAAGATTGGAGATTTCCATTGACATTGTTTTTAATTCACTGTTTCTTATTTTGTATTTTTTAGATCGTTGGTTGACCAACAATATACTGTCTGATTTGATTCTGATACTTTTAGTATGAAAATTGGTTATCTGCAATGCCCTTTTTAATGCAAAGTATTCTGCCTGATTGTTTGTCTTGATTCCAATAAATTCCATATAGCTAAAAATCCTCTTGTTTTCCCTAAGTGCTATTACACCTATGCCAGAAAGACCCGGGTTTCCTCTACTTGAGCCGTCAATGTAAATCTCATACAATAAAACACAATGTTGATGTCTATGATATAACATTAACAATGATTTCAATCGATTAAAAAATGGCTATTCCTTAGATCTTAATCTAACTAGATAGGTACGGACAGATTTTGACCTTTTTCAATTATATTAAAGTGCATTTTTATGATTCTTATAGGTGACAAAGCGTGCCTAAAAGAAAAATTAAAGAAGATAAACCAAGGAAAAAAATGGGGAGAAAACAAATCTTAATACCGCCAGTAATTGTTGGTGTCGCAACACTATCCGGATTCCTTATAATACAATTCTTTCCTGCTCCATCCCCAGTTCAAGTTTGCCTCAGATCACATAATGATACATTTAACGTTCATTCCCGGATCGATCTTGAAGTTGACGGGCACAAGAAGCTACTACCTAATACCCTTGGACAAACTAAAGAAGGTAAGGAATGTCTTAGAGTTATACATACCGATAGCGTTGGCGATCAAATCCACATACAATTTGTCCGTCCTGTGAGACTTACATTAGGAGATTTCATGAAAATTTATACAAACAACAGCACAAGTCTTCAGGTAGTAGATAATTCAACCGGCAAGGACATATATCAAAACATTACTCTCGCTGATTATAATATAGATTATTCATATTTTTCTGAAGGCGGATTTGTCAAAATTAGTAATCTGACAAGTTCACCCCCACTGAGCAATACATTCTTTGGAAGAATTTCAATGATCTCCAAATAGATATAAATAGACACGATCATTTTTGATAAGGATTGAATAAATCAGCTGTAATCATAAAGGGCGATGGAACTGGTCCTGAACTTGTAAACGCAATGGTTCATGTTCTTGTGGAATGTAACTCAAAAATCAAGTTAATTCCATGTGAAGCTGGATCTGAATGGTGGACGAAAAATGGCGGTAATTCATATATTTCAGAAGAGGTGTGGAAACTTTTGGAAAATTCTGATGCATGCTTTAAAGGCCCGACTACAACTATACCAACTTCAAACGCTCCAAGAAGTGTAGCAGTTAGTATTAGACAAAAATTCAACCTTTACGCAAATGTGCGTCCTATTAGAACATACAAGAATTCTGCGCATCAATTAGATTTCATTTGTGTTAGAGAAGCAACTGAGGGACTTTATTCTGGTATAGAGTTTAAGATAGGTGATGAAGCAGCAATAGCTGTAAGGAAAATAACACGGAAAAAATGTGAAGCCGTCGTTGGACATGGATTTAGGTTGGCTGCTGAAAAAGAATTCAAGAAAATATATGTTATAACCAAAAGGAACATTTTGAAAGAAACCGATGGAATTTTTTGGAACGCTGTGCAAGACATACAATCCGAATTCAAAGAGATAGCCGTAGAGGAATATTATATAGATAATATGACTCAGCAATTGGTAAAAAATCCGGATCGGTTTAACAAGAGCATATTACTAAGTACAAATTTGTTTATGGACATTGTCTCTGAATGCGCATCTGGGCATGTAGGCTCAATTGGTAATGTCTACTCTGGAAACTATGGAGACAACTATGCCATGTTCGAGCCCGCACACGGCAGTGCTCCGAAATATGCAGGACAAGATAAAGTTAATCCTGTAGCCACTATCCTATCAGGTGCCCTTATGGCAAAATATCTAGGAGAAAGCGAAGTATGCAATGCAATTTTCACTGCAACTGAAGAAACAATAAATGAAGGAAAGTGTCTTACCTACGATTTAGGTGGTTCGTCATCTCTGAGTCAGATGGCAAATGAAATTGCAAATAGATCCAAGACGCATTTATCATAATTGTAGTAACACAGTGAATAATGGTGTTACTAACTTATTTGCTCAATTCAAGAATCTGTAGTGTTTCATAAAATAGGTCTTTTTGAGCTATTTTTTTTACTATAATATTATTTTTTGACAAAAAACTATCCAATTTGCGGGTATTAGAAATACTCGATACTATTATTAGGATTTTACCGCCAATTTCCAATCTGCCAATTGCATCCTTTAGAAAGTCAATGGTAATTTCAACACCGGCCGGTCCTCCATCAATTGTTTTATCAATATGTCCTGTGGAATTTGGGAGATAGGGTGAATTAGTTACTATAAGATCAAATTTGATACCATGTAAAGCAGAGGCGGCATGACAGCAAATCACTCTCTGATTTCTTGACATCTCTAGCAAACGCTTCAAAGAACAAAAATCTATGTCAGTTCCTATAACAGTGCTAAAGTTTTTTGCTAACTCCATTAGCACGATCCCACTACTGGTACCTATTTCCAATGCCAATGTGCCACTATAGCGATTAATCGTATTGGCTAAAAATATAGTGTCATCAGATGGTAAATACAACATATTTGTATATCTCGACCAAATTTATAACTGTACAATATTGAACTGTCTATCATCTAGGCTGTTTTCTTGCGATATTGTAGCTCATTGGTAATTTTTATGAGGGTCTCTGCGTCCAACTGGTCAATTTTCTTATCGCCGTAATCCTTAAGATGTAACAACGACTCAGACTTTTTGTTTCTGTTA
>JALYLJ010000081.1 GCA_030774295.1 Thermoproteota archaeon | reverse complement strand
GAGTCGTACCATCTCCTCCTATGGCAAAAACTAGATCAAGATTGGTTTTGGCAAGCTCTGAAGGATCAACTAAATGAACATTATTAGCACCAAGTTGTTCGATTGAGAATACTTTAACCTTTTTTTCATCCAGAAACTTTGCAACATTTCGAGCGGCATTTTTTGCCAAGTCATTTTTGATTTTTGTGACAATAGCGGCATTTTTTATCCGAGGTACCAATTAACAAGTTAGATAGTTTGCTGCATGACTTAAATGCATTTTTGTCCTTCGCTTTCATATCCACACGAATAAATATCGTCATATTAATTCGATTTATGGGCCGATAGCTCAGCTTGGCGGAGCGTTCGACTGATAATCGAAAGGCCGAGGGTTCAAATCCCTTTCGGCCCACATTAAAAGTCATGCTTTTATACCGTAAATGGATTACATTTTTTGAAGTTTGGAATTAGAATTAAAGCAAGAACAACACGTATTGAGCGCGTATGACAACTTTCTTTATGCATTGAAGGCCAAAGAAACAAAAAGACAGTACCCGCATAGGTTAGATAAGTTCCTGGCCTTTATGGGACTAGAAGGTACTATTGAAGAAAAATGCAATAAACTCTTTGAACTTAGTAAGGAAAATAGTAATTCAATTCAATCATATCTAATCAAATTTATTAATTACCAAAAACAAAGAATCGAAAATAAGGAAATATCAGAAGGCACGCTCTGCAATTACGTTAAAGCAATAAAATTATTTTATTCAATGAATGACATAATCATCAACTGGAAGAAAATAGGTAAAGGAATGCCAACAGAAATACATAATGCCGATGATAGAATACCCACCATACAAGAGATTAAAAAGTTACTGGAACATGCGGATAATAGAATTAAACCTATTGTACTAACTATGTTGAGTGCCGGTATAAGAGTAGGGTCTTGGGATTATTTAAAATGGAAACATATTATTCCTATTTTTAGAAACGATATAATTATAGCGGCAAAAATAATTTTAAAGAATACCAAAATCAATAATAGACAATACTACTCATTCATCACTCCTGAGGCCTATCATGCATTAAAAGAATGGATTGATTTTAGAAATTTACATGGTGAAAATATCACTGGGAATCATGGCTTATGCGTGACACTTGGGAGAAAATTGATAGGGATCATAGTCATAGAATAGGTTTAGCCAAATCACCTAAGTTCTTTGGTGCTATTTCTATAAGGAATATGATTGGTGAGGCTTGGAGGGTTCAAGGCGTAAGAGATCTTTTAGACTCTGATAAGAAGAGACATGAATTCAAATCAACTCACTCTTTTAGAAAATATTTTGAAACTAAATCTCAATTAAAGATGAATCACAACAACATAAAATTATTGATGGATCATTCCTTAGGAGAATCACAGAACTATCATAGGCCAACAGAACAAGAATTACTTGAAGATTATCTTAATGTTGTTGATTTACTTACAATAAACGATGAATTTAGACTTAAAAAGAAAATCGAAGTCCTTGAAGTGGAAAAATCACAACTTGAGACAATAGCGAAAGACGTTGCATTCTTGAAAAAAAGATATAGTAAGTTAAGGAGATAATGGAATCCAAAACTCACTTGTGCGTTTGTGGTCATTGCAGAGAAGATCATCAGAATTTGTTAGGAACCAAACAAAGGTATCCCTGTCTAAAATGTCCATGTCCTTCTTTTAGAAAAAGAGTTGCAGTAAAAGATGAAATTGGCTGGCACAAGCCACCTGGCCAAGCGCCACCAATTATTAATCCAGCCATTAAGATAAAGGCTCGTCAAATGCCCGAAAAAAGAGAATTTAAGAGTTTAGTAGAAATTGTAAATAGAATTATTTAGTATCTACAGGATTTATTGGAATCTTACTATCTATCACCGGATACGATATGACTTGAATTAAATGTTTGATGTTCTTCGAATTGTTTCATTATTTGCTTCATATCTTTGAAGACATCATCATCGACTGTAATACAGACAATTTCATTTGTTATAAAATCGGTTTTGCACACAAACGATTGTGCTGCAAAAATCGATGTGTTTACCGCCGACGCTAAAACCATAATCAATAAAAAATTAAACATCTTTACTTACTTTCTGCTGGAACTAAAAGAATCTGATTATTTATTCTTGTCTTCCTAGATTTAAAGAAATAGTATAAGGTTAGGCAGCGGAACAACCGATCTAAAAAACATAATAAAGCAACTGATGGAAACCGGCTGTGTGATGAACAACGACCAAGCCCCACCAGTTTGCTTGTGTTTCGACTAGTACACCTGGCCGCAATTAGTAAATTAAAAAATCCACTTCATGTAGTAGTTGAGGAGATAATAGAATAATGGATGACGCTGAAATAGATATGTATACAAGAGTATTTGCGCGAGAATTTCGTTACAAATATCGATTTCCACTTTACGATAAAGAAGGCAATGAAGTAAAACAAGAACAAGAAACAGAAGATAAAGATAAACAAGATTACAGGTTAGTAGGAAGTACCATAGACGATATGTTTAATCAATACTCATACTGATATCAAGATAATAGAGACAAGATGATTAGTAACATGGCACAAATAGTAAAACAAATAGGAGATACAAATGTTAGGAGTTTAATAGCCCATTGTGTTATATTCCCAGAATATTAAAAGATTTTAGAGAAATATTATTAAAGGAATTAGAAAGTAGGAAGAAATAAAATTTCGTCTATCTGTTAGAATCATACAAAATATTTACCATGTCTCTGATAATAGTAACATTAATTGGTGCGTATCCAGTGACAAAGCACCAACCAATTGACTATACTAAGAATGAATTTAAGATAGGCATATACCGATGGCTAAGTAGGCAAATAAAGTGAAGTTGCATACTTTATAACATATTCATGCTCTAGCGTTACTGGCATAACGAATAGTGCATTAAACAGGAACCTCAAAAGGACGACAATTACTATTATGACAATTATTATTAACGCAATGTAAATCAGTGTGTTTA
>JALYLJ010000080.1 GCA_030774295.1 Thermoproteota archaeon | reverse complement strand
AACCTTCAGCTGGAATATTGCATGTACTTGAGCAATCTTCCTCAGTCGTCATTAACATCCTATTATACAAATATCAAATGTTCCTGGAGATGAACATAAATGAAATTGGTAAAAAGATAATTCAGAGAATAATAATCGATTTGATCTCAACTGTCCTTGAATGTTTTCAAGTAACAGATCTAAACAAGAATAATGACATCAATAGCATAAGGGATCACAATTGCAAATTAGTTATGGATCATACTATTCCTGTCATGTCGCATGGTGGATTTATGTATCAATATGTGAACGAAGGGGTGACTCAAGTACTCGATTCCATGTTCTCTATTGTTGATCCAAGAAAAGAGTTCATAAAAAGGAGCATAAACTATCGGTTAGAATCAACAAATGATATTGTTGCATCAACTATACCTGATAGAGACGAGGCTGAATTTTATTTCAGACAGAGTATCTTAAGTGCTATACCCTTTTATAAAAAAATCGTTGCGAAATTCACTTAATTTATCTTTTTTAGATCTATCCTTAGCAGGATCTGGTTAAATTTCCTTTCCATATCTTCACGCATTTCCTTTAACTCTTTTTCATACTTTTCATTCAGTCTTCTAACTTCAGACTCCTTCGTTTGTTTCTCTTCTAACGTTTCATTATACGCATCATAAGTTAGGACCATTCTACACTTAGCGCAGAATTTCGAATCTGGCTTATTTGGTTCCGAACAATTAGGACATTGCTTAGATTTCAACTGATTTTGTAATTGTACGTCTTTCGTTACTATGCCATAGGCCTCTAGAAGTGATTGGCTTGATTCATTACCAAAGTAACGAAGATATTTTTGTGGCATATCTGAGTTGGTGCTCCAGCCAGCATGTTGACGTAAAACGTGTTCCTTAAGAATCTTTGATTTTTCGGTTAATGCTGACTGCCTCCTGACATAGGGATTCCAGGGCTTATTCATTAGATCCCGCATTAGGTTCTTGTCTTCTGGCGGCACATTAGGATTGTCCAAAAGTTTTTCGAACAATTTTTTATTTCGTGTGTATATTTTAAAAAGAGAATTAGTGTTTATTCTTCTGCCCAGACTTTTTCCAATTCCACAAATTAATGAGGCATTTGGATTTCCTCGTTGTGGATGATCATCGAGCCAATCCTTCAAGTAAGGAATTGAATTTATGAGAGGGATATGTCTGCTTCCCGTCTTACCGTTGACGAGGACCTCGGCATATTGCCTGTTATCCCCGGTAATCTTGAACACTATGTCCTTTATTCGAAGTTTAAGAATTTCATGGGGCCTACAGGAAGTATCTCTAGAAATTGCATGATAACAGCAGTCCCTTTTGGAAGGACAGTATTTTAGGAATAGAAGATTGTCACCCAATGTCCAAAGGTCAGTTGGTTTGTAAATACTTTTTTCCCTTCTTACAAGTTGAGGTATATTCTCTATGCAAGCAGGTTTGGGACGCTTTTTTTGTTCTAAACTAGGATAATAAAGCCAGCGAAAGAAACGAATTAAATGAACTCTGTGATTATTATATGTCCCAATCCATCTATGCAAAGGATCGGAAACTTCTGGCTTCCTGTAAGAATCTAAAAATGAAAGGATATCATCCCTGGTCATTTCATTAAATGCTTTATTTTTGTGAAAGGAGCAAAGAGATGATAATGTAACGATGTAATTACTCTTAGTACATTCGGAAATATTATTTTCTATCTTTATTGCAAGAAGAAACTCGACAATCGTACTGCTGTTATTTACTCCTGTTCTCACAATTAGTTCCTTGAAGTAAGGTATTAGGCCTGCGCATAGCCGACCTACTCGATCTGGAATTTCTATTTGAGAATTTAGCACGAAATTAAAATCATTAGACTACTAAATAAGCATGATTGCTAGTCATTATTCTTATCTGATGACATTACGTTTTCCTTCCTTAGAAAGTTTTCTTCATGACTGAACCGTTTAAAAATTGACTTGTCTGGGATTAAATAATTAGCGATTTGTTAAACCGATTGGTTTCCACAGACTTATCTTTGTAGAAGTTACAGATAACAACTAAAATATGTGAGAGCATCAACTTAAGAACATGAAGATAGGAATCATTGGGGCTGGAGATGTGGGCAGTACTTTAGGCAAAGAGTGGGCTAAGAGAGGCCACGAAATTGTGTTTGGAGTTCGAAACATTCAGAGTCCTAAAGTCAAGAGTTTACTCAAAATTGCAGATTCAAATATCAAGGTTGCTACCATTAGTGAGGCGGCTTCTTTTGGTCAGGTAGTACTCCTCGCCGTACCATGGGAAGCTGTCAAAGAAACGATCGAAAATGCGGGGGATTTATCTGGAAGGATTTTGATAGATCCCATTAATCCTCTGAGTTCTGATTTAAAAGATTTGATAGTTGGACCTTCGACATCTGCCGCCGAAGAGATTGCGAAATTGGCCCAAGGCGCTAAAGTTGTTAAGGCATTTAATGCTATCGGAGCAAAGACATTGGGTAATTTGAAATTTGGTCAGTACAAAGCAGATACTTTTATTTGCGGTGATGACTCTGGTGCAAAATCGATTGTAAGAAAATTGGCTATGGAAATGGGTTTTGATGTTTTGGATGTTGGGCCTCTTTCTAATGCAAGACTGTTAGAAAATTTGGCGTTGCTCTGGATTGAATTAGCATTTAGGCAGGAAATGGGTCCTAATATTGCTTTCAAATTATTGACCAGAACAAGTGGAATGTAAATGAAATTATGCAGAGATTAAAAATAAGAATTGTACTATCTGAACATTCCTAAAATTCCTGAGTGTTTTCCCTTGCTCATATGTGATGCTCAACCTTGAGTTTAATGTATTTGGAAAGTTTCTAACTAAGTCGAATTGTTAGCAATCGGATTGAAAATATGACCATTACAACTTTTATCAACTTTGTGTAACATCATCAAAATTTTTTCAGTCGCAGCTTAAATGTATTGAACGATAAAATACATACGTTCTAGTATTTTTATTTCCATCTTTTTATTGTTCTTCTCTCTAGTACAACCAGAGAGCTTGCACGATCCCCCCAAGATGATGGCAGTTTATGTAAAGATAACAAGGGAATATTAGAACTAACATTGGGTAGTAGATTAATGTTATCTTATGCGTTGTGAGAGAATAAATAATATCATAGCTAAAGCCATTGTGGAAACCCATACAATCTTATTCCATTCGAAGATCTTTTGTCCATCTAATACCCCAAACGGTAACAAATTGAACATTGCGATCCACCCATTAAATGATGCTCCGGCAACGAAGAAATAACTTGACTGATTAAGATTGTATAGAAGGAAAAATGCGAAACCCATGACAAGGTTTGTCAAAGGTCCTATTAGTGCTACTCTTCCAAATCGGTTTCTGTCCGTAAGACCAACCATCACTGCGCCGGGTGCTATGAATTTGAATGGAATAATTGGAATCGCAGATATTGCCGTAATCAATAGACCATATAACTGCCCACGGAACTCAGCCCAACTTCCATAGAATTGGGCAAGAAATTTGTGAGCAAGCTCGTGCACAAGAAATGCGCTAACGAATATTGTTATAAACTGCCATGATATGTATCTATAAGAATTTAGTGACAACCCTACTGCGGTAACCAAGAGTGTTGCAATGCCTAAGTGTAATAGTTCTGTTTTAGAGCTTTTTATTCTTATCATACTGGAAAAAGAATGTAAAGAATGCTGATCCTCATCGCCAGCCTGCA
>JALYLJ010000079.1 GCA_030774295.1 Thermoproteota archaeon | reverse complement strand
TTTTGCAAATTCTGCTTTAACCGTAATAGCCGGATTCGTATTCTCTAAAGTAATTTTTGCTATTCTCTTTCATCTTGATAATCGAAAGAAATATACAAAAAAATTTACTGGCAAATTAAACTTTCCTGTTTAAAGCAAATAGTAACAAAGATGGTATTTGCTGATTCTATATTTGATATTATCAACAATGTAACAAGATTCTTCATTCTACTGGAATTGCTGAGAATAGAATATCCTCCTGTACAAGCTGCAACAATAGCATCACTGGTAGCCTCCTCTTTTTTCTTATTTAGCCATAAATTTAATTGTAAGACGTATACATGTATTTGGCTCAAAGAAAAAATATTCTGAGGTCTAATTATTAGTTCATAGCATTGACTTCCCAAGTGCGTAGTTGATCTATCTACAGCTCTATGCTAGACTAAGTTCCGCAAACTATTAGGTAAAAGGATTTAGATTCTCAGGACTCAAATTCTTGACAACCTCATAAGCGGTCATTATTTCCTTTGATTCGAACCCAGGCGCAAATATTCTAAATTTGATGTGTACGAGTCCTGTCTCCGCAATTCTAGCTACCTTCCATGAAAAAGAAGTTTCCCCTGCTGCGGCCGTCATGTTTTCAAATACTATTGATTTTCCAGAGGGACTTGTAATAGATGCCTCTACCGTAGCATTTGATAAAGGTTGACCTGTATTTAAGTCCGAAAGATTAAGGCGAACTGTCTGCAAGCTTCCCCTTGGAATGGGATTCTTGTCCAATTTGACTACCGTTGACAACTGTTTTAGATTCGCCGGCGGAATCATAACGGAAATCTGGGAGCTAACATTACTGGTTTTCTCGTTAGTTTTGTTTAACGAGTCCATTTGCGTGTTATTGACATTGATGTCCATTTGCGTGTTATTGACAATCATATTCGTATTGTTAGATACTTCCTGTGATTGGTTCTCGCTAGTGGTAATATCTTTAAACACTCCAGTAAAGTTGACGCTATACCATTTTGTGGCATTAGCAGGAATAGCAAGACAAGATATTTTAGAAGTCAGCTTGTTCTGTCCTTCCTTTATCGGGGTATACGATGAATTAAGAGTAAAACTCCAAGATGAGTAATCATTATCTTTGTTAGGTATTGTTCGTTGATAGGGCTTTACGTTATTAGCAATAATCGAAATTTCACAATTGCTTGTAGAATTATCGCTGGAGATCCCACTAATTCTTAAAGTACCGTTATTCGTACTAATCTGTTGGTCGGGGCTGGGGTGCGTAATTTTAACAGTCGGGGTACTACTAAGTATCTGCCCAAAGACAGCAGCATTCGAACCAATAATTACGTTCAGGATTAGAAATGCCAAAGAAGAGGCAATTACTAAGGCTAAGAACTTAGGATTCACATTCGCCAATTACTGTTATAAAATAAAAGAGTGTACCTGACTAAATCTAGCTAATTGTTTAATAAGAAGATGAAATTTCATGCACTTTTTTTCCCTTTTACCCTCTCAATGAATTCAGGCTGGTTCGGATTTTAAGGTCGTATCATACCTAGATTGATGGCTTTAAACACGCTGTAAAAGGTCAACTCAGCCGATTGGGAGAATATATGTACCTTAAGAGCCTTGTGAAATAATGCAAAAAATAGGAAAATAAGAGAGATAAAGATGGTGACAGCAAATTTCTTTGTATTTTATCTCTCAGGTCAATCGTGGGAACTAATTAAGGAATGTAGTCCACGTAGCACGAACAATTTAGCTTTTCCACTAGATATTGGAAAATTAGTATTAATCTAGCTCCCAAAGTGTCCAAATCTCAGGTCCCGTTAGGACTAAATATCCATTTTTGTTTTTTTCACTTGACTTTATATATTTAAAAAAGCAATTGATATATGAGACTTGCCTATATTGGTAAATATAATGGATATCTTAATAGATGACGATCGTTTCCTAATGTCTTGTATAAGGTGCATCTAACTCATGACAGTGTGTGAAAAATGCAGCAAACATGAAGAATACCATACATGTTCAACGTGCAATCAACACTTATGTATTAACTGTTTTAATACGGTTCATTTTGGTATCAATGCTCCACGCGCTGGTAAGTCAATAATATACAATAAATGCATTTTTTGTG
>JALYLJ010000078.1 GCA_030774295.1 Thermoproteota archaeon | reverse complement strand
ATAACGCAACAGAATCAACAATAAATCAGGCAGAAAACGGTGTTAATACTGCTGAGAACGCAACAGCTAATGCAACACAAACAGCTAGCAATCAAACCGGTAACCCAGTTCTGGATGCCTTAAGGAACATATTTGGCGGTATCATGGGAAATAAGTAAATTCTTATCGCATCGCATCTGCGGCGAGCCATATTTTTATTTTCACCACATCAGATTTTTGATTTCATTGAACAGAATGTACGTTTCTACAAGTTATCAATTATAGACTTTAAATTTTCTGGAATTTCAGGTACCATGCCCATATGACTTTCATTATTTTGAAGCACGTCTTGTCCAATTCTGCGAATCTTTTGTGTAGCTATTAGTGTATCAATTGCGGATTCTATTTCTTTGGGAGATAAATATTCCTGTAGTTTTGTTTTTATCATCTCTTCTGAATCGTATTTAAAAATACAATGCTGTATCAACAATAGTTTTTCTTCAAATGAAAAATTAGTCATACAGTTGTTTTAAAGGCAACCAAATAAAAATCACTCTCTTAATTATACATAATGCTCTCAAAACGGTAACAATAAACGTATTAATCTGTAATAATATCATAAGCTTGTCATAAATGCGTCTGGTAATGAAGTTTGGCGGCACGGCAGTAGATTCTGGAAAAAAAATTGTTCATATTACTAAATTGATCAAATCATATCACGATAAAGGTAACGAAATAGTTGGGGTTTTTTCTGCCGTAGCGGGTATGACCGATGAGATCTTGAAAGTTTCAGGATATGTATTAAAAAGCGATAAAAACAAGATTATGGATTTTATCAATAATACCCGATCTTTACACATAGATATCATAAAGGATTCTATTAAAAACGAAACCTATAGGGCCAAGGCAATAGAAGTAGTAGGAGTTCTCCTAAAAGAAATGGAGAATATATTGAATGGTGTTGTACTCTTGAAAGAAGTAACTGAGAAAGCAATGGACCATTTACTGTCTTTTGGGGAACGCCTCTTAACACCTATAATTTCATATTCTCTACTAGACAAGGGTCTTGAATCAGTATACTTGACAGGGCAGGAAGTTGGAATATTAACGGATTCGAAATTTGGCCAAGCCAGGCCCCTGATAGACACTACTAAAATCCGTGTAAAGTATCATGTAGATCCATTATTAAAAGAAAATAAGATTCCAGTTATTACTGGTTTTATAGGAGCAGATCAAAATGGAAATATAACTACGTTGGGAAGAAGCGGTTCAGACTACACTGCTACAATTATTGCTGTATGTATTGATGCCGACGAAGTTTGGTTATGGACAGACGTAAATGGTCTTATGACTGCCGACCCCGATCTTGTTAAAGAAGCAAAAGTTCTCAGAGAAGTATCATTTGCGGAGGCGATAGAATTATCGTTATTTGGTGCCAAATATATGCATCCAAGGGCACTTGAGCCGGTTATGGATACAAACATTCCAATTCGAATAAGAAACGCATTTAACTTATCCAATGAAGGGACGGTAATATCAAAAAATCCTAGCAAGTCTTCACAAAAGATAGTAAAATCAATAATTGCTATTCGCAATACCGCGCTAATTGATGTAAGTGGCGGAGGGATGGTTGGGGCACCTGGTACTGCAGCAAGAATTTTTGATGCTTTAGCAAGAAAAAGCGTGAATATTATGATGATTTCACAAAGTCCTTCAGAATCAAGCATCTCTATGGTTGTAAAAAAAGACGATCTGGAGACCGCTATAACTACACTGGACTTGACGCTACTTGACAAGGTCATAAAGAATGTAAGAGTTAACGAAGATGTTGCTGTAATCGCGGTAGTTGGTTCCGGCATGAGGGGAATCAAGGGAATTGCAGCTAAAGTTTTTTCGGCCGTTTCAAAAGATAACATAAACGTAATTATGATTGCTCAAGGATCTTCTGAGCTGAACTTGGCATTCGTTGTGAATAACCGCGATTGTGAAATGGCGGTAAGGTCATTGCATGAAGCTTTCATGCTCACAAAAACTAACTGAGCGAGTTTGGCCGCCCACATTCTCCACTTGGGTACAATTAGCAAAGTGAAAGGCTATTGGCAAATGTAAATTTGTATAGACAATCTATGTTAAAATATAGTTAGGCGCAAATAAATACAATTTGTACAAGTTTGCCCATATTACTGATTGTCATCTTGGTTCTTGGAGAAATCCCAAGTTAAGAGAATTAAATTTACAAGCATTTGAAAAATCAATATCAATCTCCATAAAAGAACAAGTTGATTTCATTCTAATTACAGGAGATTTTTTTGACGTAAATATTCCTCAGCTTTCACCAGTTAAAAAAGCCGTTGAAATCTTGAAGCAAGCAAGAAATTCAGGTATTCCAGTATACATGATATATGGATCACATGATTTTAACACGGCAAATGTTTCCATGATAGATATTTTGCATTCTGCCGAACTGTTTATCAAACCCACAGATTTTCAGTTGAACAACGATTCAATATTATTGAAGTTCTTTACTGATAAGAAAACAGGGGCCAAAATAACGGGCATTTCGGGTAGAAAGGTTGGACTGGATAAGGAAATCTATGAGAAGCTAGACAAAAAAAAGTTAGAATCAGAAGATGGATTCAAAATTTTTCTATTGCATAGGGGAATTCAAGAAATCCTTCCACAAGACATTCAATTCCGGGATTCGGTGCCAATTTCTTTAGTACCAAAAGGATTTGACTATTACGGTGGGGGGCATATCCACAAGAGAGTTGAAAAGAAAATTGACAGTAGCCTGATTGTTTATCCCGGACCGCTCTTTGGTTCTACTTTTCAAGATCTTGAGGAAACAGCAAAAGGAGAAACAAGAGGTTTTTACATTATTTCATTTGATAAACAAATTTTAGATTGTAAGTTTGTAGAGATAAAAGTAGCCGAAATACTCTATAAGGAAATAGTTTCAGTAAAGTGGAACTCAGAAACTTTGGAGGCTGAGATCACGAAGAATGTATCAGAACTCGAAGTTAAGGATAAAATAGTCCTAATAAAGGTAAAAGGGAAGTTACTTGGAAAGCGTTCCAATATAGATTTTGGAAAATTTAGCCTGGATATATCAAAAAGAAAGGCGTTACTATCATTTATAAACACCAATAATCTGTCAACGGATGAGGCAAGTGCTATTGTGGTACAAAGTGACAACAAGTTTGATATTGAAAGGGAAATATTTCACAAAAGTATCAAGAATTTTCAAGCAGACTCCACTGTCTCACATAAAGTAAAAAACCAAGTCAATTCAAAATTAACTGGAAAAACTGGGGAAAGTGCATCACTCTCCCTATTAGATGTCCTTCGGAATGAAAAATTAGAGAACGAGAATGCCAGTACATACGATGATAGGGTTATCTCATACGCGAAATCCATTTTTGATAGCGAGGGTTATTTTTATGATAATTAAACGAATCGAAATAACAAACATCAGAAGCTACAAGGAAAAGACGACAATTGAATTTCCTAAGGGAAGGATACTTTTTCAAGGGGATATAGGATCAGGCAAGTCCACAATTCTTTCTGCAATTGAATTTGCACTGTTTGGATTAGGTGATGTTGATGCAAACCACCTGCTCCGAATCGGAGAGAGTAAGGGTTCTGTACTTTTAGAGTTTGAAAGTAGTGGAAAAACCTATGATGTTTTTAGGTCTCTGTTGAGAAAAGGGAATAAAATCTCTCAAGAAGAAGGATCATTGTATGAAAACGGGGTCAAGAATTCCTATTCTGTTGGCGAACTAAAATCCAGGATATTAGAAATAATTGGAATAAATGAAAGAACCCAAACTAGAACTACCTCTACTATATTTCGTTTTGCAATTTATACTCCCCAGGAAATGATGAAAAGTGTATTAACGTCTAACAACGAAAGGAGAGTCGAAATTCTAAGAAGAGCATTTGGTATCGAAGAATACAGTACGGCCAAAAAAAATGCGGAGAAATTTTCTTCGTGGATACGAACTGTAACTAGAGCAAAAAAATCTCTAATTAATGAGCTTAGTTTGTACAAAATCGATTTACAAAAAATTAAAGATACAACAGAATCATTAAATGAAGAAATCGACTATTTTAAAGATAGTGTATATCAACTTAATGACCAAGTACAAAAAATTCTCACACAAATGTTAGAAACAAGAAAAAGCAAGGAGAAAATTCTAAAAGCAGAATCCTCCATTTTGCATATCCAGTCTACAATTGACAAGAACTCTCGACTTAAAGAAGAAAAGAATCATGAGATTGAAAAAATAAATCAAGAATTATATCGTATTTCACAGAGTGAAAAAATTTTAGCCGACCTTACTCCAAAATATCACGAATACATTCAAAAAAGGAAGGATCTAGTAGATGTTACTGACAACGCTCTTCAATATGATAAATTGTTACTTGAAAAGGTAAGATTAGAAAGTAATATATGCAGCGAACGTGACTCACTGAATGCTAATATTCAGAGATTGGATTTTGAATTATCGGAGCTAACATCCGAGCGAGCAAGATGCAATCATGAATTAAGGAATTTAGATGGGCTGAAACAACAAGAGAATACTCTAAAAAATAACACTACTAATACTGATAACCTCCAAATGGACTTGGATAATGTTACTGGTAGTCTTTTTAATATAAAATCAGAAATGCTTAGCATTAACAATGAAATATCAAAACAAAAATCGGAACTAGATACAGTATTACAACTAAGACAGGATGCAGTGTGTCCGTATTGTAAACAAAGACTAGATCAACAACATATATCGGAATTGGAACGAAAATTTTCAGATAGAAGGGATTTCTTAAATGACAAGCTTGAAAAACTAGAAGATGAGACAAAAGAACAACAAGAAGAGAAAAATCGAATTTCAAACGAAATAAGACAAAAAGAATCTAATAAATCCGACTTACAAAAAATTCAAATTCAAATAGCAAAATTAATTGGAATTCAAAATAGTGTAATTCAACTAGACTTGAAAATAAATGAAAAAGTTTCAAATAAGAAATTGATGATTGCCAAATTACAGGATAAGAATTTGCTAGATAAAATTAGTAAGTTAAACGACATGACTGAGACATTAAAAACACTCTATCCTTACAAGAATAAATATGACCTGTTGAATAAGGTCGTAATCGATTATCAAAGGACTAATTTGGAAAGAACGTTTATGGAGAATACTAACTTAATAAACTCAAAACAGCGTCTTATTGAAGATAAAAAAATCAGAGAAAAGGCGTTACTAGAACTAAATAACGAGATCGATGCTTTATCAATAAAACTTGACGAGACAAAGTTAGTTTATCAGGAAAGTGAAAAGGTGGATATTAAGATGAAGGAATTGGAATTACAGAAACTATCATTTGAAGGTGATTTAATGAATAAGAAAGAAAATCTTGCAATGAGGAAGACTGATTTTGAAAACAATCTAAAGCAAATTGAAACTTTCAACAAAAAAATAATCGAACTAGAGGAGAAAGTTGATAGAATTGCTTTTACAGACCAGATAGGTTTGTGGTTGAACCAACACTTTATCCCATCTTTGATGCAGATAGAGTCTCAAGTCCTTGTTAGCGTGAAGGATGAATTCAACAAGCTATTTCAAAAATGGTTTTATCTATTGATCGAATCAGGAGATATAGATGTGGAAATTGATGAATTCTTTACCCCTGTTGTGAATCAAAGCGGATATCGACTGGAAGTTGATAGTTTGAGTGGAGGTGAGAAAACATCAATTGCCCTAGCGTACAGGTTGGGACTCAACGAAATTATTCGAAGAATGATAATGTTTGATGAAAATCTTTTAATTTTGGACGAACCCACAGATGGATTCAGTAAGGAACAATTAGTGCAAATCAGGCACGTTTTGGAAGAACTTACTGCAGCTCAGGTTATCATCGTTTCTCATGAAAAGGAATTGGAAGGATTCGTAGAAACAATTTTCAGGGTAGCCAAAGAAAATGAAAAATCACAGGTAGAATTGGTAGCATAGCATAGTATAGTATAGAAAGATCAAAACTCGATCACTATATTGGAAAGGCGTTGGAATAGCCCAGAATAATCGTAATGGTATGCCGGTCATATTAAATTACTAGTATTTAGTAAATAAATTTGGTACATGCAAACATAAACTGATTCACTTGACAAAAATCATCAGTATCAATTTGGTAAAAATATTTTAGGAAAACAATATATTCTATTGCTTAATATGTTATCGGGTTGACCGACAAGATTAAGTGTTCTCATATTCTCGTAAACAAACAGAGCGAGGCGCTTTCTATCATTGAAAGATTGAATAAAGGTGAAAGCTTTGACAAATTGGCAAAGGAACTTTCAATAGATAAAGGAAGTGGTAAAAGAGGAGGCGACTTGGGTTTCTTTGGTAGAGGTATGATGGTAAAACCTTTTGAATTAGCCGCATTCAAACTAGAAAAAAACCAAATCTCCGAACCTGTGAAGACCCAATTTGGCTATCATATAATAAAGAGAACTGGTTGAACAATGACGAAAGGCCAGTATTAATTTTAAAACCGGATTAACTAAAATCCAAATTGTTAACTTCGTATGATTAACTGCTAGAGTTTCCGGATTGATTCGTGGTGTTATTGGAGAAAGTGATTGTTTCATTACTTGTTGTGTTTCCAACTTTTATCGAAAGATCACTCATATTAATTACCATACTTGGACTCACATTTTGACTTTGATTCTGATTCTGCGCATTTGCCCAGTCAGAAAGAAATAGAGGAATCGCAAATGCAAATCCGACTATCAACATTACAGTAAAACCAAAGCAAACTGGTCTCATGAAATTGCTATCATTTCAGGCATATATATACAATTAACCTCAGATATTTCAATGTGGTAAATAAAAAAAACTATAATCGCTCGTTTTCACCAATACCTGAGATTTTATAGCTTCTTAGGCGAGATTTGAATTCAGAAAAATTGTAAATTTCATTAAAATTGATTATAATTACCGCTTCTGAACAATAATGCTTGTGATATTAACTGCGTAATGAGATTTATCAGAAATTTTTGGAATAATTCTCTAAGTTTAGGTTAATATACGTCACATTCACGATACAAATAGGTAATGAGATTTTCTGTCCAATCACATTCAAAGTTATACTTTCTCTTGATTTTTGCCTTTACTTTCTATTTTTTGGGTGATTTTACTCCATTTTCTAGTTTTGGTCAACATGGAATCGACTTAACAATTGCCTATGGTCAACTTAATGTCGATGACAAGAATGAAAAACAGGGATTAAACCCGAACACTACAATCAACGCAGCAATTGATGGGAATAACAACGGTATAGCAAATAATGGTAGCACTACATCTAACACCATAAAATTTTCATTTTCGGGGAGAGATGGTCAGGGCGCAAATATCTATCGGTTTGAATGTAGTATGGATGGCAAGCCATTCGTTACCTGTGTAAGTACTAACACTGTAAATGTCGGTCTTGGTACTCATACATTCAGCGTAAGATCTGTGGATAACGCTGGGAATAAAGATTCAACCCCTGCTTCTTTTACGTGGACAGTCAACTCAGAAACATCAAACACTCAGGTTGATTTTGCAACTGATGGCAATAAGGCTGCAATAGTGAATGGCAGTAACACTAGTTCTAACTCTATGACTTTTGCATTCTCCGGAACCGATAATCACGGCGCCGTCATCCATCGATTTGAATGTAGTATGGATGGGGGGGCATTTGGTTCCTGTGTAAGTACTAACACTGTAAATGTCGGTGATGGTACTCATACATTCAGCGTAAGATCTGAAGATAACGCTGGGAATAAAGATTCAACCCCTGCTTCTTTTACGTGGACAATAGACACAACCCCTCCCATGACCTCTATAGTCTCTGCCATCGATGGTAAAAATAATACGATTTCTGATAATGGCAATAGCGAATCCACTTCAATAAGATTTAACTTTTCAGGCACTGATACTGGTGGTGCAGGTGTAAATAACCTTCAGTGTAACATAGATAACTCCAAATATGTTGCATGTACCAGCCCATTTGTATTTCCTAATTTATTAAAAGACGGTATACACACTTTTACTGTTATGTCTGAAGATAACGCAGGAAATAAAGATTCCACCCCGGCCTCTTTTACGTGGACAGTGGACACAACCCCTCCCATGACCTCTATAGTCTCTGCCATCGATGGTAAAAATAATACG
>JALYLJ010000077.1 GCA_030774295.1 Thermoproteota archaeon | reverse complement strand
GATTAATGTTACCATGTTTGCGAACTGGTCTTGACTCTCTTTTATTCTGGAATACGCTTAAAGCTTTTACTATCATTATCCTTGTTTCAATAGGGTCTATAACAAGATCAATTATTCCCTTTTCTGCTGCAATGTATGGGTTTGCAAATTTCTCACGGTATTCTTTTGCCAGTTTCTTTTTAATTTCAATTGGGTTTTTCGAGCTCTTGAGATCTTTTCTGTGTACTATTGTAATGGCAGCTTCAGGACCCAGAACAGCAATTTCTGCTGTGGGCCAGGCATAATTTATGTCAGCTCTAAGATTTTTACTCCCCATTGCAATGTAGGCCCCACCATAAGCCTTGCCTATAATACAAGTTATCTTTGGAACTGTTGCATCACAGTAGGCATAGAGCAACTTGCTGCCGTGTCGAATTATACCATTGTGCTCCTGATCTGCTCCTGGCAGATAACCTGGTGTATCAACTAGAGTAACAATTGGAATATTAAAACAATCACAAAAGCGAATAAACCGCGCTGCTTTGTTTGAAGAGTTGATGTCTAATGCACCAGCAAGGTACATTGGTTGATTAGCAACTATTCCTACGGCCTTCCCATCAATTCTAGCAAAGCCAACAATAATGTTCTCCGCAAAACGTTCATGTACTTCTAGAAAATCAGCTTTATCAACCAGTAATCTTATAATTTGCTTCATGTCGTACTGTTCGTAAGGATTTTCTGGCAGTATTTTTGAGAATTCTGGTTCAAGCCTATTCGGATCATCTTGTGATTCGACAGGTGTTGATATTTCCAGATTATTCTGTGGTATAAAAGAAATCAATTTCTTTATTTTATCCATACATTCGTATTCATTTTCAGCAACAAAATGAGCGACACCGGATTTTGTTGAATGAGTTTTTGCGCCACCCAAATCTTCAAAGGATACTACTTGGCTGAGGACCTCTTTTACCACTTCTGGACCTGTAACAAACATTTGACCTATGTTTTCAACCATGATAACAAAGTCAGTCATTGCGGGTGAATATACTGCACCACCTGCGCATGGACCGATGCTTGCTGTTATTTGCGGAATAACTCCAGAAGCCATTGTATTTCTAAAGAATATGTCACCATAGCCATCTAGACTCATTACACCTTCCTGAATTCTTGCTCCTCCAGAATCCAACATACCAATAAGGGGAGCGCCAACCTTAATTGCATGATCCATTAACTTTACGATTTTTCTCCCGGCCATTTCACCCAGAGATCCACCTAATATTGTAAAATCATAGGCATAAACGAAAACCTGTCTGCCATTAATAGTCCCAAAGCCTGTAATGACGCCATCTCCATAGTATTTTGCCGTATCAGGGTCTATTGACCTATGTACGACGTACTTGTCGATTTCGAAAAAAGAATTACTATCTAGCAGTAAATCTAGTCTTTCACGTGCAGTTAATTTTCCCTTTGTATGCTGAGCTTCAATTCTTTCTTGGCCTCCTCCACTCTCTGCTTTTTTTTTCATTTCATGCAGTCGGTTTATCTTTTCATCATGCATAACAATTTTAAACAGCATATATTCGCATATAAATTCATTATAGCTAAAACTAGAAACTTCTTAACCAAATACAAGTGCTATGACTTTTTATTGGCTTGTTCTTTGGCTACATGACTATGAAAGGAGATTTTATTCCCTTAAACCTGACCTTCCGCCCTTTGCTCGTCGGAAGTAGTTCATGCCCATGTTATAATTGTCGTACAATGATTCAAGGGTTTCTATTTCAGATCGGAGCGTTTCGAGCTCAATGTTTGAAACGTTGGCATCATTTTTCATGGATTCGTATTTTTCCATCTTTTCCGATAGAAGTTTGCCAACATTCTGTTCATATTCACTGGACATACAAAAATACTACAATTTCCGAGAGTTTAATATTTTTCTATTTTCTATTTTTATTTCGCCTGACAAATAAACCGGGAATAAGACCAATTTAGGCAGAGAAATCGGACTCGATTAAAATAGACTCTCAAACCACTTATACTCATTCCTTGAGCTAACTACGTCGTACATTCCCAACTCTGGATACTTCCCTAACCAGGACATCAGCTTCTTTTTCTGAAGTAATGGTATTGCGAATCAAATCTTCGTATCTATCCGTTCGGGCCAAGATCTGCATTAGCGGTTCATAGTATTGAGCGCCAAAATTACTCCTTGATGTATGAAAATACTGTGCAAGGATTCTAAGTGTTTTTCTCAAGCCTTGTGCCCTCGAAAAAATGCCCATGTTTTCAAACCCTATGCTATACTTATTGTATCGGATATACCTGTTACGGGATTCATGAAATAATGACTTGGCTAATATTGATGAGAAATATCGCATTATCTTCCAGTTTCTCATGACCAGAGATCTGCTGAGAATTACATCTAATTCTGATAACCGGTCTAACAAAGCGGCGATAGTTGAAATATCAATCTTTGACATGACTATGCTGGAGAAAAATGCTCCAAGAATGTCTTTGCGTCGATCTTCAGAAGATTGCCCAAATCTGGGATCTGAATAAGATATATCAGCTCTGTTAATAATTGCAAGTGCCTCCTCAAAAGTAGATGATGTGAAGAATTGGTTTATCATGTCTTCTACGTCAATTTCCGTTGAGGGATTTTTAGATGTCGAATATCCTGCAATCATTACCTGTGCAGAATTTAAAAGCGATCTTATATCTCCCAAAGAGTTTCGAACTACTGTAATTCTATCATTGGCATCCATTGAAGAATTTCGAATTCTAAGAACTTTGTCCAAGTAGAGCATCGAGAGTCTAGGAGGGATCGGTGAGAAATTGATTGTTTTTGAAACTTTTGAAATTTTCTTGATTGCTTCAGTGGATTTGTTAGCAGCCATTATTACTCTTATCGATGGTTCGGCGAAAAGGTCTATTAAAAAATCTAATCCGCCAGAATCTTCCCTGTTTGAAATCCCATCCATCTCATCGAGAAAGAGAAGAAAGTCTTTTCCAGTAAGGCTGGCATTGGAAAATATTGGATACAAGATCTGGGCAAGCATGTTCTTATTGCGAGTATCACTTGCATTCAGTTCAACAAGATCAATATCAAATTCTTGACATAATGCATGAACAAATGATGTTTTGCCAACACCTGGAGGTCCTACTAGTAACAGAGGTTTTGATCCATTCGACCATTTTGAGAGCCATTCTACTACTTTCTTGCGGGAATTTTCATTTCCGATAAAATCTGATAACTTGGGATGTATCACAAACCAACACTTGCCTTAATTGATTCTCATTTAGAATTTTTAATAGTTATTGACAGATTTTTCTGAAAGTACGGAAACAAGTCTCTGCGTTTCATTACATTAAACCAGTACTGATTATAAT
>JALYLJ010000076.1 GCA_030774295.1 Thermoproteota archaeon | reverse complement strand
AATTGATAGAGTCCATTAACAAATCTTACGGTTTTAATTTCTTCAGACCAATATACAGAAACAAAATTTGTAGCTCGTGCGGCACCAAGATTTCTATGTCGTCTGGAGTTTGTAAAAGCTGCGGATCTACCAATTTTTCCAATATAATAATACCGAATCAATAAGTTTAAACCTTCATTCTATTATTTTTTAGTAAAATAATATTTTTAAGCTAGGCCCTAGCTGTATAGAACGTTATGGCAAAGGAAATTACCGAAATTGATGATTCTTCGCACGCAAATAAAAAAGCTATCGCGCAAATTAAGAAGAGGGACAAAGGGCTGGTTGATTTTAATAATTCAAAGATTTCTAATGCCATCTACAAAGCGTTAATGGCAGCAGGTAAAACAGATTACAAGCTTGCTGAAAGATTATCAGAAAAAGTTGTACAAAAAATGGATCAACAATTTTCTGTTTTTGATACCAACCGAGTTCCAAGTGTAGAAGATGTCCAGGATATGGTTGAATCAATCTTGATTGAAGAGGGGCTATCAGAAACTGCCAAGGCATATATTCTATACAGACATGAACGCCGCAAGATTAGAGATGAAAAGAAGAAAATTCTAAATAAGAAGGATTTGGACGAAGTTGATAAGTCATTTGACATTAATTCTCTAAGAGTGCTTGCTTCACGCTACTTGTTAAGAGATAACACTAATGAAATAATAGAAGATCCGAAATTGCTTTTTGAACGGGTCGCAGTTCTCGTAACAATCCCAGATATACTACATGATTCAGAATTGTATTCTAATAGTGAAGTAGTAGTTCAAAATATTACTGAAGCTGAAGAATATTACAAAAAAATAGATGATTTTCATTTGAAACTAAAAATTGGCAATCACTATCTTAACCGATTTCATTTTGAATCAATGATTAGACATTACATTAATTTGGCAAAAAGTGGACGTATGAAAGTTAGCTTTAAGGACCTTTTGCGGCTTATTGCCGAGGGGCACCTGTCAAAGTATTCTGATAGAATTATTGAATATTATAATCTGATGGTGACAAAGGACTTTTTACCAAACACTCCAACGCTTATGAATGCGGGGGCAAAACTTGGCCAGCTTTCAGCATGTTTTGTATTAGATATGAAAGACGACATGACGGAGATTATGAAATCTTCCACTGACGCAGCGATGATTTTCAAATCTGGAGGAGGAGTTGGAATTAATTACTCAAAACTTCGTCCCGAAGGCGATATAGTAGCATCAACCTCTGGCGTTGCTTCAGGACCGATCTCGTTCATGAGAATTATAGACACAATTACTGATGTAGTAAAACAGGGCGGAAAAAGAAGGGGGGCAAATATGGGAATCATGGAATCATGGCATCCGGATATCGAAAAGTTCGTGACAGCCAAAACCAAGCCAGGTATATTCGAGAACTTTAACGTAAGCGTTGGAATTTGGAGTGATTTCTGGGAATCGATAATTAATGAAAATAATCATCGATACGCACTAAAGAATCCAACTACCAATGAACCCGTCAAGCAAATTGACTCACATCAGCTCTTGGATTTAATTACTTTCAGTGCTTGGAAAAGCGCAGAGCCAGGTGTTATATTCTTTGATAATATCAATAAATATAATCCGTGTATCAACGTAAAAGGAGGACCACTTAGAGCAACAAATCCCTGTGGAGAGCAATCACTATACCCATACGAATCATGCAATTTGGGATCCATCAATTTAGCAAACTTTGTGAAGCGTAATATAGATGGAAAGTATGAGTTTGATTGGCAACGTTACGAGCAAGCAATACGTCTTTCGACCAGATTTTTGGATAATGTCATAGACATGAACAAATATCCGGTTGAAGAAATTGAACATAATACACAGTTAACAAGGAGAATCGGACTTGGAATAATGGGTATTGCTGATCTACTATTTACTTTAGAGATACCATACAATTCGAAAGAAGGTTACGAGTTTATGAACAGAGTAGCTGAAGCACTTTCTTACTATAGCATGGAAGAAAGCGTTGCGATTGCAAAGGCAAGAGGAGCATTTCCATTATTCAACCAGACTGATTATGTTGAAGGAAAAATGATACCAGTGGCAGGATACTATGAAATTCCAAAACGATACCATTCTTATGACTGGGATTCATTAGTTGAGAAGATTGAAAAATATGGAATCAGAAACTCATGGACTACCACAATTGCACCTACGGGAACATTATCAATGATAGCTGACACTTCAAACGGAGTCGAACCAGTTTTTGCACTAGTTTTCGAAAAACGGGTCACTGTAGGAAGATTCTTTTACACAAATAGAATTTTTGAAAATATGCTTAAAGAAAATGGCTTGTATAATGATGAAATTTTAACGAAAGTTGCAAATAACTATGGTTCTGTGAGAGGATTGGCCGAAATCCCAGAATGGCTACAGAAAATATTTGTAACAGCCATTGATGTGCATTGGACGGATCATCTTATGGCACAAGCAATTTGGCAAAAATGGATTAGCAACGCAATAGCAAAAACTATTAACATGCCGTCTGATGTCACGGTCGAAGATATCAAGGCTGCTTATCTATTGTCACATGAAATGGGATTGAAGGGCGTTACGGTCTACAGAGATGGCTCTAGGCATGAACAGGTGCTACACATAACCGGAAATGACAAAGAGAAAAAATTCATTGTAAAGCCAAGCGCCCATGTCGTTGACCATATTCATAGTAACATTAAGCAAGATTATGTTATGAGCCAAGTTGAAAAGGTGTTTAGAGATACAGAAGAAATAGCGGCAGCTGAAACCACAGTAAATGTATCTCAATCTAAACTAAAAATGAACATGAATGCATCACCTAATGAGTATCAGGAGCATGAAACGTGTCCGTCCTGTAATGCAAGGCTGATAATAACTGAAGGCTGCAATATGTGCATAGAATGTGGATTTAGCTCTTGTATGTCGGGATAAATCTCATTCATTTTTTTCTACTAAAACAGTTCTGTAATATGGAGACTGACAACAAATAGTCATGGTAGTAGCTGTTTCATAGCCTGGATATTTTAATAGACAAACCAAAATAGATAGTTTCTTATTTTAGTCGCCCATAACAAAAATATTGTCTTATGATGTTCACATGGTGGAGAGTATAACCACCTCTTGATCCACAAGTATGATGTCTACAGAAGTCCAAATCTGGGTCTATTCCTACGAGCAAATGATAACACACTTCTAATTCCCTTTGGGTTTGCAGATACGAAAACTAAAAAACTCAAAGAATATCTAAATGTTAAAAAAATAATGCATGTTTCTATCGCTGGGACCAGATTGATTGGACCCATGACCGTCATGAATAACAGTGGTATGTTATTACCATCGACAGCTTCAGATGAAGAGATTCAAATCCTTAAGCAGACAGGATTGAATGTGGAACGACTAGAAAGTAAGTTTACTGCAATTGGAAACTTAATTCTAGCCAATGATAAAGGAGCAATAGTTTCAAGTTTATTCAATGATGAAGTGCACCAAAGTATTAGAGATGTTTTGGGCGTTCCCATTCAAATAATGACCATAGGTGGCTATGTCCAGGTCGGATCAATGGTTGTGACTACAAATGCTGGAGCTATTGTTCATCCGAATGCCAATGATCGGGAAATCAATAGCATAGCAGAAATACTTCAAGTCGAAGCAGAACCAGCAACCATCAATGGCGGTTCACCGTTTCTATCATCGGGTATCATCGCTAATTTCAATTCAGCAATAGTAGGAAGTTTAACTACTGGACCTGAATTAATAATGATAACTAGAGCGCTAAAGATATGATTCGTTGCGCAAAATCTTTGTGTGAATTGAATTTACATCTATTTGTTTAATTTGTAGTAGAATTACCACTGAATCATTTGTTCAAATTTTACTTAAGGTATATGTTCGGACTTAGACGCGAAGATGATATAGCGTGATCATCGGTGGGAAAAAGAGCGTCTATACTAGAATCCTCTATTTTGATACTAGTAGCGTTGATTTCAGAGTCAGATAAACTAAATCTTTCCTTTAATAGAGAATTTATACGAGATAATTGATCGTAAATTTGATTAGTACTGGAAACTAATGAAACTTCCAATACTTGCCCTAACAATGCCTTGGGTATTTTTCCGCTAGAATCATTTAATATTCTAAAATCAATTTTACTAAAAAGCATTTCACTGGGAAGTTGGGGCAATGCATTTGCCGTATAAAAAACTTGCACGTCGATCAGATTTGTTTGCTGTTCATTAACAGATCTTAAAATTGACACTTGAGGATTATTAGGATCAGGGAATGCACTAATCATGCCATCGCTAACAGGTAAAGACAATAATACAAATCCCTCCAACAAGTTCTTACTAATGGTAACTAATGGAAGAATGTCTTTGCATGTGATACCTGTAGAGCTTTCAGGTTTAAGGATCTTGATGATTGAATTTGAAGAATTTCCATCATTAGGTATGACATTCCAAAATATCTTAATCGGATAATCTTGCTTGTTGAGTATGCTTATGTCAGTATCATAATGACCTGGTCTTACGGGCCCTTCATTAGAGGATACATTACCACAAAGAAATTTTGGAGTATAAGTTACAGTCTTAACGGAGTAATTTTTTAGATCTGGTAAAACAGATGATTGAAATTTGGATTTAGTATCTAACACTACAGTATTATTTACGGGTCCAGCGCTATCAGTATCATTTTTGGTTGTTGGATTGATGTTTTGACCAAATGTGTATCCAATATCTTTTTGTGTCACAAATCCAAATGTCAACATCAAAACAAGAAATAATGAAAATAATCCAATATTATTCAAATTGCAAACTTTATTAAAAAATCTCTAATATATGCTATAGAGAAAAATATTGAATTATTCGAAAATAGATGAGAATCTTTTTGTAAAAGCGCTATAACATAATATGATGGTAGTAATCAATGAAGACTAATAGATTCTTCAATCGAGATGTTGTTTCAATTAAGGATTTTACAAGAGAGGATCTTGAATATTTATTTGAAAAAACGGATAAGATGAAGAAGCTTAATCCCAAAGAAAAGGACGAATTAGGAAAGGCCAGGATAATGGGATATCTGTTTTATGAACCAAGTACTAGAACCAGAATGAGTTTTGAGGCTGCAATGGCATCGATAGGCGGTAGTTCTATTGGAATATCAGACCTGAAATCGTCTTCAATAGAAAAGGGAGAGAGTTTACAAGACACCGTGCGGGTTATGGATCTTTATTCAGATATCATGATTCTGCGTCATCAACTTGACGGATCAAGCAAATTTGCAGCAGAGATTTCTGATCATCCTATCATTAATGGAGGTAGCGGAAGTGAAGAGCATCCAACACAGGCTATGCTGGATTTATATACAATAACAAAGGAAAAAAAGAAAATTGATGGATTAAAAATTTGTATATTGGGAGACTTGAAATATGGAAGAACAATTTACTCCTTATTATACGGACTTTCTAATTATGATGTAGAAATCATTTTAGTTTCACCGCCAACTTTACAAATTCGGCAAGAGTCCATTTATGGTTTAAAAGATAAAATGAAAATTATAGAATTAACAGAATTAAATGACACGGTTTTTAAAAATTCAGACATATTGTACGTGACTAGGATACAAAAGGAAAGATTTTCAGACCCACAGGAATATGAAAAAGTTAAAGGCGCGTATACAATTGATAGTAACATTCTGAAACAGTTTAAACCTGATATCTCTATTATGCATCCCTTGCCTAGAATAGATGAAATATCGCAGGATGTAGACAGTAAATCAAATGCAATTTATTTTAAGCAAGCATCTTACGGCAAGGATTTAAGATCAGCTCTGTTGGCATTAATATTAAATGAATCTCCTCTATAGGGATTTTGTTTTATCTTATTCTTTTATGTGTGAAAATTAGAGGCATGTTGAGATAATTTTTCAATCTGTTAATTAATATACGTTAGCCATTTCTCAAATTTTTCGTTCTTGCCGTGGACTATTTGATTGTAAACATCCTGTAGCTGTGTTGCTATTTTCCCAGTTCTTCCATCAGCAATTTTTATATTGTCAATTTCACCAATTGATTTAATTTCAGCTGCTGTTCCAGTTAGGAAGACCTCATCTGCGTTATACAATTCATCACGGGATATGTCGCTGATTTGGAAGTCAATGCCCAGATCTTCTGCAATGTCCAATACGCTGGATCTTGTAATCCCGTCCAATGCACCTGATGTTAATGGTGGTGTTACCAGGATTTTATTCTTTACCATAAAAATATTTTCGGCAGTTCCTTCTACGACCATACCCCTCATATTCAACATTATCGCCTCATCTACTCCTGATTTTATTGCTTCTATCCGTGCTAATGCCGAGTTTGCATAATTTGCTGCGGCCTTCGCATGAATCGGTAAACTTCTGGAATCTATTCTGACCCACGATGAAACGATAACTCTCATTCCTGCGTTGTTTTTTGTTTTTATGTGATCTTCCCAATTCCATATAGCGACGGATGTTGATACTTTATTAGGTAAGGGATTTACTCCCATCTTTCCATATCCATAGTAACAAATGGGTCGTATATAACAATCCTTTACACTATTTATTTTTATAGTTTGGATAATAGCCTCTCTAATCTCTTTCTCCGAAAATTGCAAATTCATATGATACATTTTACAACTATTCATAAGTCTCTTGAGATGTTCATCTAATCGAAAAATTGCAGGACCTTTCTTTGTATGGTAACAACGAATTCCTTCGAATACGGATGTTCCATAGTGCAATCCATGAGTCAGAACGTGTATTTTTGCATTATTCCATCTAACAAATTTGCCATCCATCCAAATCTTACTTTTATCATTCATTAAAATTCATCTCTATCAATTCTGTTTCTCTTATCATGGATCGCCCTGATTGCATCTGCGACCTTAGAATCGTCTACAATAATCAATATACGAGAAGTTTCCTCTTGGGCATCCAAATTCAATATATTAATTCCATGTTCTCCAACCGTGCTGCTTGTAGTAGAGGCAATTTTAGGCTTTTTCCACATATTATCTCCAATTAAAGTAACAACGCCTCTATCATATACTATTTCGGTCTTCGAATAGTAGGCCTTAAAATGATGTTCGTTACGACGAACGTAGTCTCCATCAAGAAACAAGATTCGCGTGACTTCAATACCTTCTTTCTTATAGGGAGATAATTTAAGAAAGTCATAATATTGCTTATCACTTTCAAGTGATGCTAATAGGTGTGATGCTGCAATACTTTCCATCCGAACTATGGCACAGTTTCTCTTACCAGTAACAATCTTAACAAGGTTGCCTGCTTGATCGGCGGAGATTTTCGATATTGTAGTTGTATTAGATGGATTATTCATATTAGTAATTACAATTGGTATATCCATATTGTTATTATCGATTTCCTTAATTGCTAGAGGATCAAGTATCTTCATACCAAACATACCAGCCAATCTTGCCTCATTATAAGAGAGAAATTTGATACTGTCTAACTCTTTTTTTACTATTTTTGGATCTGCACTCAATACAGCATTATCTTTTTCAAAATCTAATTCTGCCTTGTAATTTTCGTTCAACAATATGGCAACATCAGCAGCGGATCTATCAGAACCTCCTCTCTCATAAGTTGTTTCTAGTCCGTCGATAGTTTTTCCTATGAAACCCCCTATAGTTACTACATTATTTTTTTCAATTAATTGATAAAAATGCTCAGATCTTGCCCTGGATTCATCTATCAAAAAATTAGCAGCTTCAAAATTATCATCGGTGATTATTGGCCATCGTTCTAACTCCACATGAGCTGACCTAATATTCTTGCTTTTTAAAACATAGTCCATCAAATATGACATAGGTATCTCGCCGCTATATGCAAGAGTTCTTGATCTAGTAACATCAACAAATCTGCGATTTTCTGCCGCTTGTTTGAGGGACACAATCACTTCTTTGTGAAATTTATTGATTTCATCAGAAAATTTTTTGTGATACTCCTCAGTAAGGTTACTTGATGCAATATTTTCATACACATCGCGTAACACATCAATTTCAATTGGATTGGATTGTGCATAATTCTTTCCAATATGAATTGCTATATCCGTCATTGAGCTTAATTTGTCTCTGTATCTAATTAGGGGTGCAGAAAAAACGGCAACCACCTTACTTCGCCTTTTTATCTTTTCGTTTATTCTCTGGATTATTTTGTCAATGCACGCACCATCCTCTCCTAGGGTGCTACCTCCAAACTTCATTATTGTAACCGGTCCCAACTAATTATCTTGAAAATGGAATAATCTATACCTTATATTAGGCAACCTGTTAGTCGAATTATCTATTGGTTAATTTATGATTGTCATCTTATCCTTTTAGGAGATCACAAACTACTTGGGATCAAATAATCGGAGATATTGATGAGCAATGGATACAATCAAAATCTTTGTAAATAAGGTTATACAAATATTTGAAGTGAATAATTCTAATTCCGTCAAGTTATCTATATTTTCCATTTTAACCGTCATTTTCATCTCCAGTTTCTTACATCAAACTTCCTTTTCTTCTCTATCTGACGGTACCACTAGACCACAATATCTGTACGACAATGCGAATTTGATAAATAACAAATACAGACCGTTGATTGATGGATATCTTCGTAACTTGGACAGGCAAACCTCCGCAGAAATAGTAATATACACTATTCCAAGTTTCATTGGTCACGGGATAAAGAAAGACGGAGTAGAAATCAATGATAGGGACACTCTTGCAAATTATTTGTTTAATGAAGTTACTTTAGATGGAATGAAGGGGATCGGAAAAAAAGGGAAGGATAACGGTGTTCTGATATTATTTTCCTCTGAGCGTGATGCGGTTGGAGGGTCAATGAGAATAGAAGTAGGTAGAGGACTGGAGGGAAACATTACCGATGGGACTGCAGGCACAATCTTAGACTCTTATCTTGTTCCGGCAAGACAAGATTATGAAGCAACACGAGATCTCGAAGTTCTTGATAAAGCATTCCTAACTACAATGATAGCACTTGGACAGAAGATTGGTTATAACAACGAGGATCAGATATATCGAGAATATGAACCCAGCTCAGAGGCAGACACTTGGCAGGTCTTAATACCATTCATAATTGTTATTTGCTTCGTTGGTTTGTCAATCTATTTAGGTAGAAAGCGCAGAGGAAGAGGTTTTGGTCTAGGAGGACGGGGCAGAGGTGGATTAGGAGGCAGCGGATTTGGCTTGGGAGGAATTCTGGGAAGCGGACTAGGTTGGTCAAGTGGCGGAGGTTCAGCAGGAGGTAACATCAGTAGAGGTTGGGGTGGCGGCGGCGGCACTTCCGGTGGCGGTGGCGCAGGGAGATAACAATTACGCTTTTTGTTTTGGCAAATGAAATAATGCAGTGCGTTTAATAAGGTCCTTTGAATTGAAAGAAAGTTATAGTGAGATGATGTGAGAACTGCACTAAAAGTTGGTATCGGAATTGTGGTACTAGTGATTATAGTACTTGCAAGTCTCTATTCTATGTATATATCAGGATATAACGGCGTACAGGCAAAAGATGAATCTGTTAAAAAAAGAGCTGCAGACGTAGACACCCAACTACAAAGGAGATATGACCTAATACCCAATTTGGTATCGTCAGTCAAGGGCTATATGCAGTTTGAACGTCAAACATTAGAGGATATTACTGAGCTTAGATCACAGTGGATGAAAACACCAGATACAGCCCAACGCGTTAACCTAAGCAATCAACTTGAAGCTACCCTGAGCAAGATCATTGCAACTTATGAGGCATACCCTGAGCTAAAGTCTGACAGTACGGTAACAAGATTAATGGATGAATTGGCTGGTACCGAAAATAGAATTTCTGTTAGCAGGACAGCATACAATGATGGTGTAAGAGATTATAATCTTCATATTCGAACATTTCCAAATAATGTGTTTAATGAGAATGGCTTTCTTGGTGCGAAAGCTTGGGGGTATAAACAGTATCCTCAGTATGAAGCCACGCTTCTAGCCAGAACCGTCGTACCTCAGGTCAACTTAACTCTAACTGGTTAGCTGATTGACAAAATAACCAAAGTATACTTTTTTACCTTTTAATAGTAAAGATCGCATTTAGAGTGAAATATCCATTCGTCAAATTCTGAGAACGAGGAGTAGTCAGGAGGATTTCATTCTCAAGTTCATTGTTCCTTTGAAAGAAATGTTCAAAGAAGGTACAAGACTTTTGCAAGAAAGAACAGGTCGCCAAGGGTTGTTCAATAGTATTATCCAAAATGCTAAGAAGAGTCGCTTTAATTAATTTTCTTCTTTTTTTATTCTGAAACAGAGGTAGATTGAATAAACGTTCTCTATTATGGTATTAGATATACCAGAAAACTTGCAGCAACTACTGCAGCGACAATTAGAATCGTTATTAAAATTCCTTTCTTCGTTGTTTTTTTCTTTGCCCTTGGAATGTCACTATTTTCTGACAAACACTATCAATAAAATTTCTTACTATATAAGTGTATAAACATAAAACGTTATGAGAGGAACGCATACAAAAGAAACCGCACAAAAAATAATTGAAGCAATGAGGATTCATTATAACTTTTGTAGGGAACATTCTCGATTAGGTAAAACGCCATCAGAAGCATCTGGAATCAAAATAGAAGGTGCAAATAAACTTATGACGTTACTTCAGAATAGCGCCCAATGTAAAAAGTAGAACAGTAAATGGAATTGTAATCATACCGATAAAGAACAATATCTGTGCAAATTTAATTTTACTTGCCTTGTATTCATTTTCTTCAAAATTTTGTTTATTAGCCATCAGGTATTCATTTATTCTATCATCCAGAAAATCATTTGGATTCATTTCTTTGTATCTATTCTTGAATTCTTCATCAAAAGTCCCATCAGCATTATAGAAATTAATATGAAGAGTGGTATAGCGGTAGGCCTTTATTCTTAATGCATAAGATGATAATAATATTGTAACAACAAACAGAGCGATTCCAATCAAGAGCAAACATATCACAGAAGATAAATTAGGAATTTGGATGAATTTTTCTAATAAGGTTGCTCCGAAACCAAAAAGTAAACCAACTATGATACCTGATGAAGCAAGTAAATAATTTGCCTTAGTTTCCAAAGAGTTC
>JALYLJ010000075.1 GCA_030774295.1 Thermoproteota archaeon | reverse complement strand
CTGAAGTTACTCCAACATATTTGTTTTACAGGATTGATATCAATCCAATAGTTCCGCAAGTCGATTCAAAGTCTTGGAATCTTACAATAAAGGGACTAGTCGAAAAACCATTGAGTATTAACTATGACCAGATTAAGACAATGCCTTCAGTGGAGGAATATGTAACATTAGAATGCATAAGTAACAAGGTCGGTGGCGACCTAATAAGTACCGCTCTTTGGAAGGGTGTACGTTTGAGCTATCTGCTTGATAAGGCTGCAATTAAGCCAAACGTAAAATATGTCGTGTTTAGGTGCGCCGACGGTTATGATGTTGGAATACCTATAGAAAGGTCCCAAATGGAAGGTACTATACTGGCATATGATATGAATTATACTCCACTTACACCGAAGCATGGTTTCCCAGTTAGGGCAATAGTACCAGGTCTATACGGAATGATGAATCCAAAGTGGATAACAGAAATTGAATTAGTAGATAAGGTTTATGAGGGCTATTGGCAGCGACTAGGATGGGCTAATAACGCTGAGGACAAAACTGGTTCGTCCATATTAATTCCCGGTCAGGCGCCGGCAAGACAAAGATTCAGAAAGTTAGATGAAACTGCAGCTCCCTCTTACGAGAGTAAAGTTCCAATTGCAGGGATAGCATTTGCAGGAGACAGAGGAATAGCTAAGATTGAAGTTAGCACTGATGGAGGGACTACCTGGAAAACAGCCCAAGTAAAGGATCCTCTCTCGCAGTACACTTGGGTACTATGGACAGCTGGATATGTTCCACCAAATAAAGAAAATTATGCCATTGTAGTTCGAGCAACTGACAAAACAGGTAAGATTCAAACTACTGAAATGAGCCCTCCTTTTCCCAATGGTGCCACTGGATATCACACAATATCCGTATAGGAATGGATTATTGATTTAAAATGTCAACTATCAAAGTCTTCGCTTTTCTATAGTAGTATAAGGTAAGACTCAGCGAAACTGAGGTTCTATCACATAGTTAAATCAAATGTAAGAGGCCAAAAGGATTTTGTTGATTTGGATTTTGATCAAAAATAAACTTTATCTATTGATGTTTCAGAACTTTACTTAATGTTTGACAATACCCACTACAACAGATTGTCGGTTTATGTCTTGGTTTTACTGTTGGCTCTTGTAGGAATAACATTATCTCTTGTTTCGAATGCCGCGGAAGATTCTGATAAGCTAAAACAGCAGTCTATGGAGGCCTTCAAACAATTTAATGCTATGACGGAGGAGCAAAGAAACTCAGCCATAAAGAACATGAGTAATACAGATATGAATATGGTTATGATGGGCGCCGCACAAATAAACAACGAGGTAAATGAAACCATACAGGCGATGGCCCCGCCTAATACAGATATGTCTTCAATATATGAACTAAGAAGTGGTAACTTTACAAATTCAGGAAACATCTCAAAAGTCAGTGGGATTTCAAGAATTCTCTCTGTAAATGATATCGAGTTCCTACGATTTGAACACTTTAACATAACGAATGGGCCAGAGCTTCATGTATACTTTACTAACAAAGGAGATTTAGTAAATAGTAAAGATCTCGGGATACTGAAAGGAAATATTGGCCCACAAAACTACTTCTTAGGTAATATTGCTAATCAGTATGACACTGTAGTGATAGCATCCAAGCCATTTAAGATGATGTATGCAAAAGCAATGTTGGAACCCTGACCATGTTAGAACTCAAATAATTGTGAAAATTAAACTGGCTAGATCCGAAAAGTCGGGATTGGAACCTTGCATGTATTAGGGTTCTATTAATTGGTATTTGGCTTTTCCGATTCTTAGAAAATACGAAACAATTTACCTTAAGCTGATCAAAAGTGACCTAGTGTAAAAACTTGTCAGAATTGTAAGAAAAGATGCAATACCCTGTTGGGTAACCATTACGAGCTATCGACAATGTCAAAAGAACCTGTAGCCGAAGAAGGAGGATATCCCTGACTTGATATCTCTACCTCTATGGAAAGTGGTCCAACGTCCCCTTTCTTTCCGATAATCCATGAATAAACAAATTTTCCCTGAGAATCCGTTATACCACTAAAATCTTTCACGAAGTTTTCTCCTGGATATATCAATTTTCCGTTTATTTCGGCATTTGCCACTGGTCTGGAACCAGAATCGGTAACAGTTATTGTAGCATCCTGAGTGTCCCCTCTTTCGACAGGATTTTTCAGAGGAACTATTGAAACTTGTAATTCATTATTGTTATCGTCTATTTTGTTAGTGTCAGACAAATTGGTAGTAGGCATATTTTGTTGCTGTTGCTGTAGTTCTTCAGACTGCATACCGTCTGTTTCGTTAGTCCCAGACAGATTAGTAGTAGGTATATTTTGTTGTTGTTCTCCAGACTGCGCAGGAGAGAACACGTCTGCATTACTAGAATTAGTAAGTCCATTTATGAATACACTATACCAGCGGGGAGATTCTGCTGCACATAGTAGCTTTGAAGTTATCTTGTTCGCACCTTCATTAATGTGAGTATAAGTGTTATGTAATACAAACTCCCAAGCGGAAAAATCGGTTGCTCCTCCCGATCCTTTTGCAACAGCATTTTGGTAGGGCTTTACATCATTGACAATGACAGAGACTGAGCAATTTTTTAGGTTATCATCTGATGATTGACCTGATATTATTAACCCGTCTTGACTGCTTACGTTTTGGGTTGTAACCGGATTAACTATGTTTATCGTCTCCGTCGGTATTGGAGAGAATGGCACCGTGGAATTCTGGCTAAATGATAAATGATTGCCAGGAATTACAAATGTAATAACTAAGACGATACCAATAATCAAAACACATTGTATCGCCGTCCTCATAACTGAAATAGGATCATAAACTAGTTAAGGTTTATCAGTTAACAGAGCACTTCTCAGAAATCATGTCCGTAAAGGTTTAGTGCCCTGGAAGTCTTAGCTTAAGAATTTTTTACGCGTTTTAGCTATTTCAATTATCGAGAACAAGAACTGCTTTATAATGTTTGTTGGCCTATTGCAAATTGAGAATTAATGGAAGAATATAAAATGAGAACTGCATGTTTTTTGATATTAAGCTTTTCTATCGCATTAGTAGCATCGGCAGGGACGTTAAACAGTTACATGAATAAATCATGGGCTGACGCGCCTCCACCTTTAGACAATCTATTAAAGAACTATTATATAAAAATCCAAGATAAATCGGAGAATGGTCTAGGGATTCCTTCTGATCTTAGTCAAGATTACGGTGGTGCAAATCAGACTGGTAGCGATTTAACTGGTCAAGCCTTGAGTGGTGAAGAAGGTGCTAACCAAACAGGTAGCGATTTAACTGGTCAAGCCTTGAGTGGTGAAGAGGATTCTAAAGACAATAATCAAACATCAACTCAGACAGCTGGTCAAAGTGAATCGAATCAAAATATTAACCAAACCACAGTAACTCAAAACCAAATTCAGAATAATCAGACAGTTAACATTCAAAATAACATTCAATTGAAACAGAAATTAGAGATCGCTATCTCAGAAGAAGAAGGTGAGGCACCTATTCCCTTAGAAGATCAGAATAGGGTTGAATCTTCAGATCGCGTTATTGTAACACAGCATAAAGCACTTACAGGTCCTGACTGTAAGACAGGAAATGTTCTTGCTGGTGCTTCAAATGAGGAAAACTTGAGGGTCCTGAGTGAATGTCAAGAAGCAACAGGGGTAGTTATGCATACTAAAAAGATGGACGATGGCGATTTCAAGTTTTTCTTGAAATTAGATGATAAATTCAAGTTCTTGACAAATGAAAAGAATAATGATAAAACAGATGGATTCCTGGTGGTAGAAATAGTTCCAACTGATCAAGGCAAGAGCGGAATAATTCTTCCAAAGGAAGGTGACCATGTTCATATTTGGGGAGCGTGGGTTACAGACAAGCCAAAAGGATGGCACGAAATACACCCTACCTGGAAAGTTGTCAACGAATAGTATCGATACATACTTTCCAGAATATTTAGCAAAGAACTCGCACTTTGCTAGCCAATTTAGCACCCTCTCGTGCTTATCAATTGCCATAGCCGGATTCCTTCTTTCTTTAATGGCTTCAACAACAAACGCTCAAATTGAGGTTACCGTGGATGAGAATGTGCCAACTCCAATATCTAATAGCACTCAAAGTGAAGATGCTGAACCAAGACCCGATATTTTATATTCTGCATTAAATAAGGACACCATAGTTGGTGAAGTGCTAAATAATTTTAGTTATCCTATTGAATTAGTTCGCATAACAGCAACAGTATATGACAAGAATGGAATTATTGTTGCAACAGGAGACAAATACGTTAACGACTATCTAATAAAGCCTGGAAACAGGTCTGGATTTGACATTTTTTTAGATGAAACGTTACCTAGTAAGAGTAAGTATACTCTTACAACAAGTTTTGAAAAATCAGAGGACGATAAACCTGAGGCACTACAATTGAGTGTGGGTAAAAATTCTAAGGGTTCAAACAATTTTAGAGTCCTTGGAGAGGTAATGAATCAGGGTAAAAATGATGCCAATGCGGTGAAAGTATCAGCAACATTTTACGACGAAAAACATAAAGTAACTGACACAGATTACGTATTTACAAATCCTGATATAATTAGTCCTAACAAAAAAGCACCGTTCGAATTTTCATTCTATACAGATAACTCTGAGAAAATTAAATCTATGGCGTTTAATGTTCAGAGTGACGAGTATTCATTAATAACAAATAACAGTCAAAATAAAACAAAATGAGCTCCATGACCGTAAAACCGGTACTGGCTACTAATAAGGATATAAATCCACAGGTCTGGCGCCGTCGGGAATCGCATTGTTAACAATTCGGATCCAACAGAGGCATTTGATAGAATGCTATAGCGGAACTTATTACTGCTTAATGGCTTGGAGTTTTATAAAACAAGATACAATATATTATAACAGTGGTGTGGGATAGATTAATTGTTTTAAGTTGGGGGAACAATTGTTCTAACCGAAAGTTTCTTGAAATCATATGTCACCCCAGTTGATTTGAATATGATCATGGGAGAACCCCAAGTTATTGCCGCACCTTGTGTATTGGCATTACAGTGTGTCATATCGTTACCCCAATTTCCCTTATCGATAAGCTCTGTAGCTTTTTGCCAATTATTATTATTATTCTTATCAACATATGATTCAAGTTTAACACTACCGTCAGGTAAATTGTAGATAATACCC
>JALYLJ010000074.1 GCA_030774295.1 Thermoproteota archaeon | reverse complement strand
TTTAAACGAACAAACGTCGTAAGTTCATAGAATTGACTAGTAGAGGTCCTTGCACTAATGTTGGGCTTTCAAAAATGCTTTATAGTACAATTGTCCATTCTTATAAGATCAAAATGTGCTATGAATTTGAAATCCCGGAGAATGTAAAACTGACAAGTAAAAAAGCACTGGAAAAGAAAGATAATGAAGCCGAACTCGAGCTAGAGCCAATTAAAGTGCCAAATTAGACCTTCCTTTTCTTTTCTTTAACCATCGACGCTGCTGCCTTTTCGTATTGGTAGCGGTGCATGGCTTGGATTATGGCATATGGCACCTGGTATTTTAGCGAGTTTATTACCGTATGTAAGTTTGATTCGAGTTATCAAAGTTCTTAATTAGTTCAAATTTGTTTTCAAATTTATCGAATCTTACTAGTCCTATTTGAGGAAAAATTTTCAGTGGATCTTCAGCCATGACAGTTACTGCCTGGATCTCACCAAAGAATTTTTTGCATAGTTCTAGGCTCATATTTCTAACTGTGTTTTCATCTAAAATTCCAAAACTATGAAGATACTCGTGCAAAAGTACGGTAAATAAATAAGAGTTGTATTCATAATTGGAAGTTGAATGTTTTCTTACCAAGTCTAACAGGATACTATTGATGGCAATGACGTTTGAGCCCAAAACGTGATAAGCTCCTACTCTCGTAGGCATTCCATGAAGCATCAGGCTCAAACCAGCTCGTTTCATCTCATATACTGAATTCACAGAAGACTTTACAAACTCGAACACTTCGTTAAAGTCTTTCAAATCTAATAGCTTGTTATTATTGTCGATTTTGTCTTCGGCCGTTATGATCTTTGTCACTTAATCTGATTCTTATATTCTCGTTTTACACCTATAAATCATGGCCTCTTCTTTCAGTTCAATTACATGTTAATCGTATGATTGAGACATGAACAATGCATTAGATTAATTAAGTAAACATGCTATATTCTAATACATAATTTATGGATACGCGATGGAAGGCAGACTCTGGTCTGAATGTTAGGATGGTCTTGAGTTTTGTTATCTTGGGTATACTCTATATCATATTCTTGAGTATACTTCACTATCTTGGAGTAGGATACATCCCACTAGCGATAATAGCATCTGCAATGATTTTAGCGCAATGGTATTTCTCGGACAAAATAGTTCTATGGAGTTCTGGTGCCACCATCGTATCAAAAGAACAGTATCCTAGACTACATGAAATTGTGGAAAGACTTTCAGCTAACAACGGAATCCCGAAACCCAAAGTTGCAATAGTTAATTCCACGGTCCCTAATGCTTTTGCCACAGGTAAAAGTCCTAAAAGCTCTCTGGTTGCAGTAACTTCAGGGATTTTAGATCTCTTGGATGATGATGAGCTTGAAGCAGTAATAGGACACGAATTGAGTCATGTTAGAAGTAGGGATGTTTTAGTTCTAACATTGGCCAGTGTATTTTCTATGGTAGCCTGGTATCTTGTGCAATTCGGATTTTTTGGTGGATTGCAAGGAAGAGGTCGAAACGCTTCGGGAGGTACGGCAATTGTGATTTTAGTTGCATTGATAACGTGGGTTGTAAGCTTCTTGATTATCAGAGCTATTTCAAGATACAGGGAATATTCGGCAGATAGAAGTGGCGCAATAATGACTGGAAAACCGGATAAATTGGCTAGTGCACTTCTTAAAATAAGTGGCAAAATGGGAAATATTCCAACAAAGGAATTAGAAAACGTTCAAAAATTGAATGCATTCTTTATTATCCCCGCTCTTTCTGGAAGTTCTATTGCCAATCTATTCTCTACCCACCCTCCTGTAGAAAAACGAGTTCAAAAACTAAGGGAAATGAAAAGCGGCACGAATGAATAATAAAAAGAATTGAATTAGCCCAAGATTGTTATTCTAAATGCAATCTAAGGCCGTTAGTGTTTGATTTTCTTACTGCATGCATGATACGGACAGATTAATTAGGGTTGTATCTGTCTCTGACACTAGGCGGGTCCAACTGGAACTGTAGGTTGTTGGTTCATGACATGTACGGTGACTATATCATCGTCTTCTCTGTCAACCTCGTCTCGTACTTTTAATTTGAACTCATATGTAACTTCCCCGGTTGCGACGTCTGGAGCCTTGAACGAAGCTTCAGGTTTATTGTCATTATTTATTTCAAAGGGTTGATTATTTTGTACTTTGGCACCATTTACCCTGACTAATTCCCAATCATAGGCAACGAATTTTTTAAATCCGCCTTTGCTATCAGAACCATCAAGTTTTACCTCTTGATTTTCAAAGACCTTGAAGTCATTACCGGCGTCGGCTCTAATCCTCGGATATTTCCCAGCTTCTGCTGTACTCCATGTTAAAAGTTGCATCGCAGTAAACGCGACGGCAAAAACCAGCAAAACATATACGTATTTGTTCATCCTCATAGAATGCTCTATCTCTTATAAATAATCTTTTCGGTTAAATATTTGGTCAATTTGTACACTTTTTTAGACTACATGATCCAGCGGCCACAAGAGAACAGTATTAGAGAAATGCGTTCCTCGATCCTTAAATGAAGAACGTGTTATAAATAGTACCTTTCTGATGAATTTCTACGCTTACCCTTAGTTAGTATCCAAATATCTATTCAATATATGTTTTCAAAGTAGAATATTCTAACAAATGTGCAATTTGAATGGAAAATTACTGAAAATCATGTAACGGTTTGTCCTTGTGTAGTTCTATTTTTTTCCTTATGTCTGCCTTGTGTATATTCAAGATGTGCTCGTTGGCACAATTGTCATGCATAATACCAATTTCGCAGAATTCACAGGATGTAACAAAATCTTGATTCCTTAACTTTCTGTTACAGAATTTGCAAACTTTTGTTTCAATATCATAGATCGAGAGAGGTTTCAACCAAGCCTCTCGCCAAAGTACACTGACGCTCACCATTAACAGAGATCTTTGATATATTATATTTATTCTAAAGTGATATTAGAATGTAAAACTCCTACCTCTGTATTATTTAGATTTCCTTTTCTCAGTAATGATATTTAGATTTCAAAAAGAAATAATGGAACGGTTTTGTGTTGGATTACTTTAATTTCTTATATTGATATTTTATTAACCAATTAATCATTTTATGTTGTATGAATACCAGAGTCATCAATAAAGCTTCAGCTGGGAATGGCTCTCCCTTGGCATTTATTGCATTACTATATCTATGACAGTCATTTAACATTTGTAAAAATAATCTTCTGTCCTCTGAATATAACATGTCAGCAAAACCCTTCCATGATTCGATTTCTCGTATTAGAATATCATCTTCTGGAAATAAGATCATATATATCACTAAGTTAGATCCATTGCAAATTTTATATTGGATTTAGATAATTGAAACAGTTTTTTATAATTATGAAATACAATGGACATTAAAATAGCTTGTACTCTGACAGGTCTAACACATTGATAGGATGCAGTATTATATAGTCGTGTAAGTGAAAACATTTCATCAAATATCTTCTTGTCTGTTTTATCAAGGAGATTTCGGAATGGTTTCCATTTTCGCTCTTCAATTGTACTTGAGATTCTGAATGATGGAATTGTTCTGCCCATGTTATCATCTACTTATTTGAAACTATTAGTAAGTCGTTCTTGGATATTAAATATTTCCTATTCATGGTAACACAATTAGTAACATATTTGCAGGATTTTTCATTTATTTTCACGTTAAATCGCTCACTGGATTTGTTTTGAATAATTTCTATATTTTTATTAAACAAAGGAAGTAGCGTATTGCAATATAAATCTGAAATAGAAAGAAGTTTATTTAATAGTATTGAAGTTATAAATAAGATATTATTTTTACGAGATAATATCAATATGGCATCCATAATTTCTTTTATTAATGATTTAGCTTCTTTGATATCGATTTCATCTTGAATAAACATATCAAACAAATCTGGAATCAATATCAATTTAGCATTGAATTTATGAATCATATTTGGTAGCTTATAGACTATTAAATGTACAAGTTGATATAATGTAAAAACCCTTGTTACCACCACTCTTTGTAATACTTGTTTGGTATTCAATCCATACTGTCGTCCAAATTCTACATACTGATACACATCTGTGCTGTTCCCTGCATCTATAACTAATACATTTGAATGAGATGTACAATTGGATATAAAACCACAAGACCTTCTAGGAACTAAGCAACATATTCCAATTCTTGTTAAAAGTATATTTGTAAGTTCTGAAATTCCTACAACACACACAATATCGTGAATTTCAAGTTCTATTGCAGACGTTAATCCTCTAATTTCAAGTTTAACATTATCAAGATATTCATAAGCATTTTGGAATTTTGGTTCATAATCATTTTGATTAAATGTAGTAAGATGAGACATGAGTTCTTTTTAGAATGTTGGAATATTTAACAAAGGAAGCTCCTGTGAGATGGGGAGGGGGATTTGAAAGAAGTGATAATCTAATGATTCAAAAATACCGGCTATAAGACATATTATATTAGGTATACCGGCGTGCAAGATATTATCGGCAGTTAATTTCTGAGAAGTTTTCACGAGTTGTATTTACAGAGTATAATATTTGCGTTGGGAATCAGGCGATAAATGGAAGTCTGATGTACAGATAAATATCTAAAAATATATATCATTATCATGAAAATTCCTCTATACCAAGTTTTTATAATTACATTACTCATAGTAGGATCATCCACAGTTGTTGAAGGAAGCGGTATAGATAATAAAGAAAAGAAAAAAATCTCCGAAAGTCTAAATCATAGTGAAATAAAGAATCTAACTCAGAACGAAGATGATTCTGTATATCCCCAGATAAGCTCATCATCAAATAGTGTATATGTGGTCTGGCAAGAATCTGTAGGGAAATACGCAAGTAAAAATTATGATATATTCTTTATGAAGAGTAACGATGGAGGAGACACTTTTGGAGAC
>JALYLJ010000073.1 GCA_030774295.1 Thermoproteota archaeon | reverse complement strand
GTTCGGAACCGTATTTGTATGGAATGACTGATTTTTGGCAGTAGCCATTGCCAAGAAGTGAACGTTTTGATAATCAAAGGAATAATAAGGTTTTGTCATATTGAAATGTTGAAGATAATCGCTGTACTTGATCATCTTCGTTAGATCATGATTTCCAATTGATATTTTGATTTTTCCAGGAGTATCTAATGGCGTCATAGTGTTAAGCCAACACCCAGCCGATTTATTATATGAAAGATCACCCAAGGCTATGACAATTTCGGGATCTTTATTGATCATCCCTTCAATTGTTCTATTAGGTTCATCTCCACAACCAAAGTCACCAGCAGCAACAAAATTGAAACCTTGGTTCTTTTCTGGTTTATCTTTTGTCTTATCTGAGTTTTCTGCATGGGTCAAATTATAATAGCATCCAAGCATGACAAAAGCAAGCCTAATTTGTTTTAGGCACAACGTTATGCTTATCTAAAATTATCTTTGATATTTCATAATCTTCCTAGAGCAATGGAGATTTTCCGACATTATTCTTAATTAATTTCACTTTTCCAGTAACATTTCGAAATAATCCATTTTCGAGAACACAATTTTGGTTAGATATTTGTATCAAATAACTTAACTACTCAATACGTTGAAATTACATTGTGAAACCTTTCGTAACATTCGGAATAATTATATTAATAGTCACCACAATAACTAATTTAGGTTACCTATCAGTAGTAAATGCTGATCGAGATAAGGATTTTTGTTATGATCAAGTTGGTGATGGGCACATCTGTTTTGAAAAAGAGAAACGATGTGAGAAGGCACAGAAACATGACGAAATAGCAGAGAGCCCTTGTTATAATCAAGACTGAACATAGATTACAATTATTATTCTATTGAAACACCTAAATTAGATATTTGTATTAAAAGTTTTAAATAAAATAGTCTGATAATCAGTCTTGTCTGTCTCGAATTCATTTTCGGGATAGTTGATTGATTGGTGCTTTCTTTCACCGGATATGCGCCAATCAATTTACTATAAACATAGAGGAATAGTAAATATTTTGTATGATTCTAGTAAATAATTGACTTGAAATTAATTACTCAGATATCTACCTGTTATTAACTGAAGAAAAAAGGTAATGTAGGTAACGATGTGTCATTACCTATTACTTACTAAGGCTACTCTATATCCGGTACTAATGCACTATCTCCGAATACATCGACATCACCGTTAGCTGGAGATGTAAGGATGTTGGTGCAAATAAAGTCATTGTTGTTAGTGGAGCTACCCATGGAGCCTATGTGCTCATATTCATTATCTGCCTTACAATCATCATCCTGTTTTATCTTGTGGGTCCTCTCGTTACAGTTGTTGTCATCATTGTCCTCGCACTCTTCCTTCAGCAAATGCTGAGCAAGGGGAGGAGGACAGTATATGATTTCAGTAATTAGGAAGCATGTATTTTTTGTAGTTCGTAACTATGTAATTGGTTACTTACTTCTATTACTAAATTGTCAAGACTAATTGGTTTCTGAGCAAATCCGTTTATGATTTCTTTATTACAATACTCTTGAAATAGTTTATCCTCTATGTCAAAGGCTGTCATCAAAACTGTTCTTACTCCGGGATTCAACTCCTTTACTGTCTTTAATATTTGAATTCCATTGATTACTGGCATTCTAAGATCAGAAATTACTAGAGCATAGAAACTGTTGTTCATTTTAAAATGTTCAATTGCAATTGTCGGATCTGTAAACGTGAATATGGATAAGCCAGGTAACCTCTGTAACGCATCTCGAAAAAGTTCCGTGATATCGCGCTCGTCGTCAACTATTGAAACAAATTTACTTGGAGACAGTAACTTTCATCCTTCTACCACTCTGTGATTTTATTGTTTAACATCTCTTCTATGAAGCGGCGTTGCTTATAATGGTTCGTAATGTAAGTTATCTTCAAATTATAACAACCGGTGGAACTAGTGCCGTACGCGATAACGGACGAAAATACTTCCGCCAACGAACGTATGATAGTATCATTTAGTACGTTCGTGATAATATTGCCAACAAATTATAAAATAATTTAAACCGATGGGATTAGGAAGCGTAATATTCCACCAGCCAGTGTCTCAAACTGTTTAGGAAGTAATCAACTCTTACTTCCACTACATATAAGAATATGACTTACCTTAGTTTACTCTTAGGCCCAACCAAATTAGGTACTTGTATTAGAAATTTTAAATAAATTTTCCAATAAATAATCCCATCATCTACGTTAGGTCTAGATGATATGATTGGTGCCCTCTGCGTTTCACCGGATAGGCACCAATCAACTTATTGTGCTATTAAATATTGCAGTTGAGATATTCTCATCATTAGTAACTTCAATTTGAGCATATGTTGCTGGAGATAGATAAATTATAGTCAGAAGATAATTGGGTGACAGCTACCGATAAGCATAGGTGGTTGCTAAATTCCCTGGTGAACTGAGAATTCTTGACTGAATATCTTTTTTGCACATGGTATACACTTTCATAAATCATTTTTAATAAGTATTGTTTAATTGCGATATAGGTCTAGATCTTTTTACCTTTGCAGGTGGAACTTACATCAAGTGAATTTAACTATTAATTAATAAGTTCTTCTGGACTCAAAAATAATTCATTTTACTTTTATTTCCTTCATGCCCCCCATATATTTTCGCAGTACAGTTGGAACTATTACACTCTGATTAGTTGTTTGATAATTCTCAAGAATTGCTACCATTGTTCGCTCAGTGGCCACAAGGGTACTGTTTAGTGTATGTACAAGCTGTGTCTCTTCGTTGACTTTTCCTCTATGGCGTATCCTTAATCTTCTCGCTTGGAAATCGATACAATTAGAACAAGAAGCTATTTCTCTATACTTGTCTTGCCCGGGCATCCATGCCTCGATATCATAAGTCTTTGAAGATACTTTCCCTGTATCTGCGCTACTTAACAATAAAATCCTGAACTCTATTTACAAAATTTGGTAAAACCTTTCTGTAATACTAAACATAATTTCCTGAACAGAAGAAGAGTTTGGAGATACTGTTACCACAAATAGTTATAACTTATCAAATTGATGGACTCTAAAAATTC
>JALYLJ010000072.1 GCA_030774295.1 Thermoproteota archaeon | reverse complement strand
GTGACAATTGGGTGACAATTAGATTTGATCAATAGCGCAAACTGCTAAATTATACATTAGATCTTAATTAATTCCCTTTATTTTTTATTTACCGTTTCGAAGACAGCCCCGTCAATTGCAGTACAGTATACAAACTCTATTAAAATCGAAGATACTGCAAAAGGGATAAGGATATCAGTACATGTTTACACAAATGACAGAAACACAACGATAGATGAGGCAATTGGAACATATTTAGAAACAAAACAAAGATGCGAGCAAGAAAAGATAATAATCGCCCCAATAGAGATAGGTAAGAAATGAGTCAATGCTATTATGACTTTGAAAAATGGATAATGATATCATTTACTAGTGTTGTTATATCTTTAAGTGTTGGTCTAATTACCTTAGTCTTGAAATAGAAATGAATACAATAAAGTTTATCATTGTTGTATCAATTGCTTTACTTAGTACAGACTTAATTTATCACCAGATAGTAAACGGAATAAGTGCAGATTGCCTTAGTCCTAATAGTGCTGTACTTTATAGCAATGACATTCTAGTAATAATAGATTTAGATTGTAGTGGTTCAGCGGATCAAATCACAAAATACTCTAAGTTGGGATTTGAAATAAAAGGAATATCAGAACCTAGCAATACTATGTATATGCAAAAGGTGATCCCATAAATGAATACTTACAACATTATGTTTATTGTTGCTATTAGTCTGACAGTTGGTCTTGTCTTTAATCTTTGGTAACATATCAATATCTGGGAGATCTTGTTTCTTTACTGCGGTACTGTGTGAAACCATTGCTTTTGCGCTAAAACTATCAGTATAAAATGTATTCGGGAAATCTCTAAGCATTTCAATAGGAACAGTCTTATTTGAACTTGCAGCACCTAACAATATCATAATTAATGGTAAAGTACAGTCTGCAATATTCAAAATGCATTTAACCGATGTTATTAATTGGATAGATAGCCATAATTGCGGAATATTGTCTTTTATAATATCTTTCAAGTTGTTACGTTTTTCTAATAGTTTAGTGGTCCATTCTTCATAATCTTTTGGTGGAATAGTAAGATCAATTTCTTTCGGATCATTATTGTTATCCTTACCATTACCAATTGCTGACTTGTCTGTCTTTGCTTCACCATTACTGCCGAAAGTATCTATAATTTTATCAAGTTCCTCATCTGACACACTTGGAATATTTTGATCTCGCCATAAGCGATCATCATCAGTAAGTGTCATTTTAGGCCATCCCCTTACCTTCAATATCTTTGTCAGTTAATCTCAATTTCTTTTTCTGTTCTTCAGTGAAATATTGACCTACAAACCAGCGTTCCCAACTTCTTACAGAACCATGCATTCTTTTTTCAAACCATTCTTCTTGATCTTCTGTTAATCGTTCTGAAATGAGTTTACCATTTTTCCATATAGATCCGTCTACATGAAATTCTAATTGTTCATTAGATTTATTAAACTGGTTTGTGCTATACATCTCTATCTAGGTCTCCAGTTTGACTTGGATTCATTTCTGTGTGGGTCTTGTAAGCCGATACATTTTTTTTACTCATTAAATTCGATCTCCTCTAGTAGCGATTTAACACAGCAATGCTCATGTTTGCACTCATGTTTTGAAAGTTCATTCACAATTTCGTTTAACTTGGCTAGCATCTCGGAATATTCGTCTTGCATTATTCGATTCCCTCCAAGTCTACTTTCTTTAGTAAGATACCGTCTTCTCTAGGAATCAAATACAGTTTTGCGGGTTTTTCAATATGATATTTTTCAGCCAATTTATACGGCAACGGAAATACTATTGTTCGACAGCCGTCAGTGTTTCTCCAGGACTTTACTATTTCTATTTCAGCCTTTGACATAATACCAAGAACTGACATTTTGACTAAGAAGAGAACTAATAAAAAAATTATATTGTGTACCGATGCTTGTGGAATCCGAGGCCGACTTGTGTATTTGTGGTCACGGGAGAGAAGATCATCAGCATTTGTTGGGAACAAAATTACGCTATCCATGTCTAAAATGTCCTTGTCCGTCTTTTAGAGGAAGGTAATTTTAAGAAGAAAGTGTTAATTAACTTGTGGTGAGAGTTAGTGATTATGGATAGTAAATATTTGACGGCTACAATTATAGGCGGTCTATTCGTGGCCTTGGCATATAGTTCTTCGGCACAAGTTTTCGCTGCAGACAATTCGTACATTATGAGTTGCTCCTATACAAAAGACAAAAAGACGTCGTTCTGTTCCGACAACGACCCGAGTAATAACGATGTTTGGAGATGCGATAAGCAGAAAAATGGTACTTGGAAGTGCGGAAAGATACCAAGAGAGAGTGGAGGCAGTTTGCCAACAGATCTTAAAAAGGCATTAAACTTGGCTACTGAAAGTGCTGTGAATGTTACGAGTATGTCCCCGGATTTCCTTTCAAAGAAAAAGGAACTCTTGAATAATGACAATGAGATAACCAGCGAAGAATCAAACAATTCATCTCTACAATAAATTCTCGACTTATTGTCGGAAGCCGCTTTCAATTTCTCACCTCCTTTTTATGACCTTCAATGTGGTTGGAAACTAGGGAAAATTTCTGGATTACCTGACCGCAAAAAATACAGGTCCACTTCATCGTCCGTTGGTTTCATTACCTGTTCTCTCAGAATTAATAAATTTCTTTATCTTCTTCCAGTTTAGTACAACGTCATTTATTTCGCAAGCATGTTTTAGCGTAGCAGTGATAAGGTTCTTGTATTGCCATGAGACTTTTCTATCAACCAGATATTTTATAATGAGGTTAGTTATGTCCTGTTGAGGTAACTTTAAAAAAGATAGTAAATCGATTCCGTAATGATTCAGAAATTTCTCTAGACAGAATTTGTACGACTGTTTCGTAGACTCAGAATGTAGCGAATTTATAAAGTTATAGTACGCATTGCTTTGTTCTTCTAACAGTACTTGCATATTCTCTACGCTCGGAACTGTCTTATTAGTTATTAAATTGCCTCTACGCAATATATAATGCTAATTAAATATTTTATTGACCTCTAAAAAGACGGTACAATATCAATATAAAGATCGTTCGCGTCGTAAATACACAATTGAAGTATCATAGGATTAGTGAAATCAAGAATGATGAATTCCTTGGTAAAGAAATCAGAATTAGGGGATGGGTATACAGATTACGTAAACAAAAAGACAAGTCATTCATAATAATCAGAGACGAACGAGGAGGAATAATTCAATGTGTCCTTCCAAGTGCAAGGGTACCAGATCTCACGATAGAGTCTTCGTTAGAAGTTCAAGGGATCTTATTCAAAGACGAAAGAGCAAAAGAAGGTGGCTACGAGATAAGAGGAAATGACGTCAAGATTTATAGTATTGCCAATAATGACTTTCCAATTAGAGAATATCAAAGCACAGAACTGTTATTGGATTATAGACACTTGACTCTGCGTACAAGAAAGATGATTACGATAGCAAAAGTAAGAGCATCGATTCTTGAAGTAGTACGTAATTGGTTTGTAGAAAATGACTGGATGGAAGTCACAGCGCCTACTATAGTCAAGAGTGCAGTGGAAGGTGGTTCAACTCTATTTCCCGTCAAGTACTTTAAAGACGAAGCATTTTTGTCTCAAAGTGCGCAATTATATCTGGAAGCCTTAATTTTCTCATTGGGTCCGGTCTGGACGATAGGTCCGTCATTCAGGGCTGAAAAATCAAGGACACTTAGACATCTTGCAGAATATTTGCATTTAGAGGCAGAAGCTCCTTGGATATCTATAACTGATCTATTCAGCATACAGGAAAAATTACTTGTATATTTGGTTCGGAATTTAACAAGAGAAAGAAGAGAAGAGTTGGAATTTTTGAATCGAGATATTCAAGCTTTAAATAAAATCACGGAGCCGTTTGATAAATTGAGTTATAATCAGGCAATTGACGATCTCCGTTCAAAAGACATCAAGATTCAAGATGGAGAGCTGTTTAGAAAAATAGAATGGGGTGATGATTTGAACATAGATTCCGAAAAAATATTGACTAAGGATCGAATCAATCCTGTATTTGTGTATGGATATCCACTCAAAGTCAAACCGTTTTATGTGAAGGAGGATCCAGAAGAACAAGGAGTTGCTCTAACTACCGATTTACTATTGCCTGACGGATTTGGCGAAGTAAGTAGTGGTGGTATGAGAGAGGACAATATTGACCTATTGAAATCTAGGATTATGAAGGAGGGACTCGACATGAATTCATATTCATGGTACCTAGACCTTAGAAAATATGGATCCGTGCCTCATGGAGGCTTTGGTATTGGTATTGAACGATTAGTCAGATGGCTGGCCAATCTAGAGGATATTAAAGAATGTGTACTCTTCCCAAGAACAATGGCTAGGCTTGAACCTTGACCTTTTGGGCGCGCCAAGTCACTTTTTCAGAATAATGCGCAATTTTTTGTATATCTTTGTTTTACAAGTTATCAGTATCGCGATGCAACTACATCATCTTTTTATATCGCATTTACATCCATCTTGTTATGCCAAAGGCATTTGTTCTAATGAATGCTGAATTAGGTAGCGAAGATTCGATAGTAAGCGAGTTGAAGAGTATTGATGGTGTCAAAGAAATTTATCAAGTTTATGGAGTTTACGATATTGTAGCTCAAGTTGAGTCAGAAACGATGGAAAAGGTGAAAGAGACGATTACATGGAAACTTCGAAAATTGAATGGTGTAAAGTCTACATTAACTATGATTGTAATGGAATAACCCAACAATCTATTTTTTCACGGTTCAATCAATTTAGTTATTTAATGGCAGTTACTTTACTTTCTAAAATGCCGACAATTAGTATTCATAGATATATTTAGCGACGTTCAAAAGATACAACTCTGAGTTAAGTTCAACCTATTCGAATGAAATATGTTACCTGAAATAAATACATCACAGAGACAGTTTTTATGACAAGGGTATTAGCAAACATCAAGCCCATCTATCATCATAATGTTACCAACATGTCATTTATTAAACAGCGAAATTACCGCGTAAATCCTCATGCATTCAAGAACAAGACAATTTATTAATAATATGAATTTAATACAAAATAGTACGAATATTGACCGGTGATAATAATTATAGTAAATTGGATGAACTATTCAGGACATCAGGTGTAAAATTTGGTGACTCGGTAATCATAGAGACCCACGATGCAACGCATATTGGTATTTTGATTCCAAGGTATGAATATGCAGATAAGAATCATTTGGTTCTGAAATTAAAAAATGGATATAATATTGGTATCAATGTAGGTAAAATTAAGAATATTAAAAAAATAACTGAAAAACTGGAGACAACCATTAATCATGATACTGACTATAAATTTGGTGGTTTTATCTCTGGCCAAGATCCCGTTCAAGATTTTTCAAATACACTATCAGCTCATCTATCGTTGTTAAGTACAGGCGGAACTATTTCTAGTAAAATTGATTATAGGACAGGCGGAGTAATGGCGGCGCTCACTGCAAAAGAATTAAACGATTCAATTCCTGAACTGGAGAGGATAGCAAATATAGATCCAGAGGTTGTTTTGAGCGAATATAGCGAAAATATCAAACCTGAACATTGGTCCGTTATTGCAACAAAGGTTGCTGACAAAATATCATCAGGAAAATATGACGGGGTTATTGTATCACATGGTACGGACACTATGCACTACACGTCTGCAGCACTAAGCTTTGCACTTCAAAACTTACCGGTTCCAGTAGTATTGGTGGGAGCCCAAAGATCGTCAGACAGGCCTTCATCTGACGCATCATTAAATTTAATTGGTGCTTGCACCTTTGCAACTAAATCTAAATTTTCTGGTGTTTTTGTTGCTATGCATTATACAGTATCAGATGATGTAATTGCCTGTCATATAGGCACCAGAGTTAGGAAAAATCACACAAGCAGGCGAGATGCTTTTCGTTCGATTGACGTATTACCCTTCTCATTAGTCCATAATGGTAAAATTGAAATTTCAAGGCAATATGCGGATTTAAAATTTCAAGAAAGGCACAAAAATGTTGAAAGCATGATTGTTAAACCTAAATTTGAAAACAAGGTCTCATTATTAAAATTCCATCCTGGTTTTGATTGTAGGATGATTGATTACTGCCTTGAAAGTGGGCATAAAGCAATAATTATTGAAGGAACTGGTTTAGGTCATGTAAGCAAAGAATGTTTTTCTCAAATTAAAAATGCCGTAAAGAGAGGGATCTTTGTGTTCATGACGTCTCAATGTATTTGGGGTAGAACTGCACTTACGGTCTATGATACCGGAAGGGATCTTTTGAATCTGGGGGTAATTCCTTTATTTAATACAACTTCAGAAACTGCACTGGTCAAAGCTATGTGGTGTCTTGCTAACTTTAAAGAAGAAAAAGATGTCATTAAGACTATGACAACCAATATAGCAAATGAGTTCACCAACCGGATTATAGTAGATTGATTATATCAAGCGGTGTGGCATTTTTTGAATGCAGGAGTGAAATTTGGGATGAAATGTACTTGATACCAATTCAGATACATCAGTTTGTATCACAGGTGCGCAGACTTTTTTTTTGACAATGTTCCATTTTAACAAAGATTATAACCAGAAACTGGTAGAAGGCTAAAGGTCTTTCGTTTATGAACAAGAAACATTGCCTTCTACCAGGTAATGAAATTTATCTGAAAATCTCATGAGCAACATAGGTTAAAGATGTATACTGCTACAATAATGTCTTCAGTATTCAAATAGGAAATAAGGAAATATCTATTTCTGCCTGATAACTAAAGTTCTCATAATTTGGTCTTGCGTAGCAGCCAGATACTAGTGTTTATTGTGATATGGCTTCCGTAGGGCCAAGTTCATAAATTCTGTGTCCACTATATCCACCTATTGGCTTTACAATTCCCTTAGATTCAAGAGTACGTAGAAATGAATTTGCTACAGAAATCTTTACGCCCATTGACCTTGCTAAAGCATGAGATGTAATCGGTTTCATACTTTTTATAGTCTTTAATCCTTGAGGTTCTTCTATGACTATTGACGATTTTTGCTTTTTAATTGGACCCTTCTTTTCACCCTTCTTTCCTTTCTCATCAGCACCTGAAGAGTCCTTGGATGTCTTTTCCTGATTTCCTATTGATTTTTTCTTGGCTCCTCCCATAGTAACACCAATATCGGCCCAATTTATAATTCTATGGAATAAGTATAATCAGTTTTCATGCCATAGAGGCATATTCCATCAAATCATTAGGAATTTCGAATTAAGGTTAAATAAAATATTTTAAAACATCCTCCAATAACAAATAATGTTGGATTTTTCCGGTATCGTTGAAATTTTGGAAGAAATGGAACAGACAACAAGTAGACTAGAACTTACTGACCATTTAGTTACACTTTTCAAAAATAATTCATCTGATCTCATTGATAAAATAATCTATCTTATCCAGGGGAAAATCAGACCAGATTACGAAGGGATTGAAATGGGAATAGCAGAGAAAATGATTATTCGTATAATTTCACAAATATCAAATGATTCAGTAGACAAGGTAAATCAAAAATATAATAAAATAGGTGATCTGGGAAGCGTTGCAGAAGAAATAATGAAAAATAAAGTCCAGACGACACTTTTTAATGAGAAGGTTACTATAGAAAGGATCTATCTAATTTTCGATAAAATATCCAAAATAACTGGCAAAGGCTCACAGGAAATAAAATTGAGATTGTTTACAAGTCTTTTTAATGATGCTTCTCCTAAAGAATGCAAGTATATTATTAGATTCGCGCTTGGAACATTAAGACTTGGAATAGCCGATATTACTATTATGGATGCCCTAGCACTAGCTTATACATCTGATAAAAAAAATAGGAAAATTTTAGAAAATGCCTATAATGTCTCAAGTGATTTGGGAAGAGTTTCAAAGATATTGGCAAAGGATGGAATAAAGGCTGTTACTTCAATTAAGATAGAATTATTTATACCGATTAGACCAATGCTTGCAGAAAGAGTACAAACTACTAAAGAGGCCCTAGAAAAGGTCTCTGGAAGAGGAGCTGTTGAATTCAAACTCGATGGCGAAAGAGTACAAATTCATAGAAAGGATAAGAAGGTTCAAATATTTTCAAGGAGCCTAGAAAACATAAGCCACTATTATCCCGATGTAGCCGAGGCCTCTAAAACTATTGGCTTGAGAAACTTTATTATTGAGGCCGAAGTGGTTGCAATCAATAAGTATACTGAAGAATATCTTCCTTTTCAAGAGCTTATGCACAGGCGGCGGAAATACGATATAGCCAAAAATGTGGAAGAATACCCCGTTTCTGTTAATGTGTTTGATATTCTCTGGGCTTCAGCCAAGGATAAAACCAATCTTCCCTATGAAGACCGGAGGAACCTACTGAAAGACGTCATTACTAAATCAGTAGATCGGAAAATAACTCTCATACCACAGAAGATTGTAACTAATACAGAGGAGCTTGAGAAATTTATGGCTAAATCTATAGAACACGGCTGTGAGGGTTTGGTGGTAAAACAGATTACCAGTCCTTATAGAGCTGGGGCAAGAGGCTTCGCCTGGATAAAAATCAAAAGAGAATATAGAAGTGAATTAGTCGATAGTCTGGATCTGGTTGTAGTTGGCGGAGCATATGGTAAGGGTAGAAGGGTAGGGAAATATGGTGCTCTATTGCTTGCAATATACGATAAGAAAGAGAACGTTTTCAAAAGCGTATGTAAGGTAGGGAGCGGTTTTACTGATGAAGTCTTAGAAGAATTATTTAGGGAATTGGGAAAACATATAATACCTAAGAGGCAGCCGCACGTTTACTCGAAACTTGAGATGGATATTTGGTTCACACCCACGGTAGTAATAGAAATAATTGCCTCGGAAATAACATTAAGTCCCGAATATGATGCGGGCATGGATTCGATTAGGAAAGGTTTTGGATTGTCATTAAGATTTCCGAAATTTACCAAGAAAATACGGCTTGACAAAAGTCCGCAAGATATAACACATGAATCTGAACTAATCCAAATGTACAAAAAGCAAAGGAACATAAAATTAATGTGAAAGTTTAATCCTAATGTTTTTGGATTTAGCAGCTTGCTGGTTTCGCATTAACGACTAGTTTGAAATTATTTAGAATATCTTTGCATCTATTTCTGATAGTAACTTCAGTAACACCAGCAAAATTGGATACGTCCATCTGAAGCAGGTTTACTCCCAAAAGTACTGATGCAAGGTAAATATATGCTGCGGCTAACCCATTGGGTGCTTTTCCATCGGAAAAGAAATTATTGTTTGTTTTTTGAGCAATTTCCAATGCCAGTCTCTCAATTTTTGTATCTATTTTTGCGATATTAGCAAGTTTCGAAATATAGTTGTCTATTGCAAAGGCCGAAGGACCCGAGGGTGACATTGAGAAGGAAGATGACATGGTCTTCGATTTACCCTCCAACTCTGAATGTGAGTTTTCTGAATCGCTTGTTATTGAATGAGAATTTTCTTTAATTTTCATTTCGTCTATCTTGTTCATTTCCATAACCATAGATCTGTAATATCTTGAAGCCAATTTTACGCTGGACTTGTCGAATTCTGATATGCCTGCTGCCTGAACAATTTCTTCTATCGATCTAACAACACCACATCTCTTGCAAGCCAAATAGATAGTGGCTGATGCTATACATGTTATAGACTTTCCCTTGGCCTTACTATTATTTTCAAAATTACGATAAATCATAGAGGCGGTCTCATTAATTGTTTTTCTAAGACAGAGAACAGAGCACACCTCATTGATCTTTGAGAGTACATTCGATAATCTTCTTTCTTTTGAGGAATTAACTCTCAATCTACTGTGCCATCTTCTAGATCTATTCATGAGTTCAACATTTTGGTAATCTATAGCCCGCCCGCTATAGTCTCTCGAGGTATTTCCTATTTCGGTCCTTAAACCAAAATCATGGAGTGATAAACTAGTCGAGCCACTAGCTCTAGTGCTCTTATTTCGTTCTTCAAAATCAGTGGAGTTATTTTCTGGCCCATAATAGTCTACCTGTTCCATAACAACACAACCACATTTGTTGCACACATATTCACCCTTACCATAATCAAGAATAATTTTCGATTGACACTCGGGACACTGAGAACAATATTCAACAGACGTCATGTCCTTCTCCTCCTTTTCAATCTGCCTCTTTTTCTTGATGAATTAAATTGTTGATTGTGAGCATCCGATGTGAATACTTTTCCACCAACAGAATACTTTGAATCAACTGTAGGGATTACAGACGCATAAGGTGATTTGACAGATCCTATTAATTCAATAATTTTTCCAATTTTAGTACCTTTCTCATCTATCAGCGCCTGACCAAGCAATTTATGACTAATTTGTTCGTCAACTTTGATTATCAGTCTTCCACTCTTGGCCATGTGGAGAATTTCACCTATTTTTTCCAATGTGTAATAAAACCTTTCACACACTCATTATCATTTTAATCTGTCAATAAAAGTTAGTTTCAAGATAAATAAGTTCTATCATTGGTGATTGGGATTACAGTAGGAAGATTTGTTGAAAATGCAAATTTGAAAATGCAGGAATCTTCAATGCTTCTGTTGTCTTGTCTCAATCATCATTTTTGCAATTTGATTAATTATGGCCGATTTCTTCTCTTTTTTTGAAATCATAATATATCCTGATTTTACAAAAGCTCTTCTT
>JALYLJ010000071.1 GCA_030774295.1 Thermoproteota archaeon | reverse complement strand
TTACAATATAATATATCTATTACTGCGCACTTTTCACATATTCTCAGGTTAATATCAAAGTGGCAAGTATTGCCTTCACAATATGTGAAATAGGCAATGTTATCCTAAACTATACTACTTTAAATCTGTAATTATGTAAAACAAGCGCATCAGATGACATTAGTCCAATCGCTGGATTTTGACCAGATAAATTTGCTCAAGAAAGAACGAAATGCCATGATTTTGGCACACAATTACCAAGTGCCCGAAGTTCAGGATATCGCTGATTTTATTGGCGATTCGTTGGCATTATCACGTGAAGCTGCAAAAACGGATGCCGACATCATTGTTTTTTGTGGCGTACATTTTATGGCAGAAACTGCCTCAATTCTGTGCCCTGACAAGACCGTCCTGATTCCAGATCTAGATGCAGGATGTTCCCTTGCGTCAACTATTAATTCATCTGAATTAAAGAAATGGAAAGAAGAACATCCTCAAGCTGTCGTCGTTAGTTACGTCAATACAAGCGCAGAAGTCAAAGCTCTTTCTGATTATTGTTGTACTTCATCCAATGCAGTCAAGGTTGTAAACAGTATACCTTATGATACCGATATATTGTTCTTGCCAGACATGTTTTTAGGCTCATATGTAGGACAGGTCACTGGAAGAAAAAATCTATACGTGTGGCCAGGAGAATGCCACGTTCATGCGGGTATCACTGCTGCTGACATTAACAATATTTTCCAAAAATACAGCAATGCTGAATTCATGATCCATCCTGAATGTGGTTGCACCTCTTCAACTCTATACAATTTAGCGTCCGGTGATATATCCAAGAAGGCCCACATACTGTCTACTGAAGGAATGATGCAGCATGCTAAAAAATCAGATAGTAGCCAATTTGTTGTTGCGACAGAAACAGGTATAATGTATCGAATGAAAAAAGAAAATCCAGACAAGATGTTCATCCCAGTAAAGGAAAACGCTGTCTGTAAGTATATGAAAAAGATAACAATAGAAAAAGTAGTAGACTCACTAGTACACAAGCAATACGAAGTAAAGGTGCCAAAACATATTGCAGACAGGGCTAGGGTTGCTATCGAGCGTATGCTGAAGATTTCCTAATCATATAGTCATATGGATATCTTTAGCGATATCTTTAGCATTAACGAGATAATATAACTGATTTACAATAAGTAATGATTAAATTAATCATGCTCCATTTTCATCGAAAAATCAATAGAATTGCTGGAATGGGTTAATGATCCGATAGATATCATGTCTGGTAATGCCAAGGCGTAATCTTTAATATTTGAAATATTTACACCTCCGGATATTTCAATTAGAACTTTTTCTCGTATACCAGATTTTCTCAAATAGGAAATGGTTTTCTGAGCCATTTCGGGAGTAAAATTATCTAACATAATAATATCAGCTCCACTTTTGATGGCCTCTACTGATGATTTCGTATTGCTAACTTCACATTCTATCATCATATTCTTTCCGGCGTTGAGCCTTGCATTTGATATGGCACTTTGGATAGAAGTAGTTACCGAAAGATGGTTATCCTTGATTAGTATCAATTCATCGAGAGTATTTCTATGCGAATGTCCACCGCCTAATTTTATTGATTTCTTATCAAAGTATCTTAAACCAGGCGCAGTCTTTCTAGTCCCCATGACTTTTATATCCTTTGAAACAGTTTTCACGATGTCTACAAACTTCTTGGTATCAGTAGCAATTCCACTCATACGCATTATCAAGTTTAACGCTGTTCTTTCAGCTTTTAGAATTGCTCTTGTATTACCATTTATTTTCATGACCCTAATACCTCTTTTTACAATATCACCATCATTGACTAGTGCTTTTGAATCACAGTTGCAAATATCAAATATTATCTTAGCCTCATCAAGGCCAGCTACAACCGCAATCTCAGATTTACAAATAATCAGCGATGATGATTTTAAGTCCTCGTCTACTGTGTATTGACTGGTCAGATCTCCTTGACCGATATCTTCTCTGAGAAATCTTACAAGGGATTCTCGTAAATTAAAATATTGATTTAGATCTCTTGATTTTCTTTTAAAAGTCAAGTTACTTTTAGTGCATATTTGTGCGGAGTTGATATTTGAAGTGTGGATGCTACCAGCGAGTTCTTTGAATCAAATATTACTATTGTACCAGACCAATCAGACGAAAGTTCAGTTGATTTGCATATAGGACAAACCCTTCCAACAGTAATCGCTCTACATTTCTTACAGGCAAGTTCTTTAGCCATTTAAGCTGGCACTGTTCCTTTCTTTTCTTTTTCTTTATCCTTTTCTTTTTGACCACTTGCGGCTGGGTTTTTGGCTTTCTTTATCTCTTCTTCTATCCACTCGAGTGCTCCCAGAAAAGGCTGTCTACAGGTAATTCCTATTTTGCCCATCGCAGAACCTTTCCCCAGACTAATGGCAGTAACTCTGGCTCTAAGCTTTGAACCAATCTTCAAAGATTTGGCGGATTGATTTGCAACTATTACCCCCTGTTTTACATCGCTTTTCAAATAGTCATCAGTTATTTGAGAAAGATGCAGCAGTGCATCAGTTGGCCCAATTCTTACAAATGCACCAAAATCTGTAATTTCAACAATTTCCCCTTCCACTATTTCTTGTAATTTAGGATAAAATGTTAATGCCTTAAAAGATACCTTGTGAAACGTAGCGCCATCGCCAGAGACCAATTTTCCAACTTTGTTTGTCTTGGCATCAATAATCATAATAACATACCCCAATTCTGGATTTATCATACTCTCATATTTTTCCTTGAGAATTTCCATTGTAGTCTCGTTGAGAGATTTTTTCATCATACTGGGTGGTATCCTAACAACATCGTCCATGTGTATTATCGCAAACATTACTTATTGTCAATTTGATTAAAGTATCAATTTATGAACCTTTTCATTATTATTAATTTTAGTATCAACACGCATCCCATTGTATGATTTAAATATTCTTTGGAAGAGTACGTTGATATGGTCTCAATTGAGCAAATCATGGCAAAATTACAGACAATAGAAGATCCAGAATTGCATAAAGATATAGTTTCAATGGGCATGATAAAAGACCTTGCGATTGACGATGGAAAAGTTGGATTTACATTAGAACTTACAACTCCTGCCTGTCCGTTTAACAGCGAGATAGAAGAATCTGTTCGAAATTCTATGATGGACTTGGGGATAAAGGATCTTGACCTTAAAGTAACTGCGAGAGTCATGGAAGGTAGATCAATTTCAATGGACGAATTGCTTCCTGGTGTCAAAAATATACTTGCTGTTGCTAGCGGTAAAGGTGGCGTGGGTAAAACAACTGTGGCAGTTAACCTTGCGTTGGCTTTATCAAAGACGGGTGCAAAGGTTGGTTTACTGGATGCTGATGTTTATGGTCCTAGCATTCCGCTAATGTTAGGACTCAAGAACGCACCTGAAGTAGTCAATAATAAAATAGAACCTGTCTTGGCTCAGGGAGTAAAAGTCATTTCAATGGGCTTCTTTTATGAGCAATCACAGCAAGCAGGAATATACAGAGGTCCAATCGTGGCTGGAATTGTAAAGCAATTCCTAACTGATGTAAACTGGGGCGAGCTTGATTACTTGATAATTGATTTACCTCCGGGAACTGGAGATGCGCCCTTGACATTAGCGCAAACAATACCTATAACTGGAATAGTTATAGTAACTACTCCTCAAGATGTGGCTATGAATGTTGCAGTAAAGGCAGTAGGCATGTTCAACAAACTGAACGTACCTATTATAGGAGTCATAGAAAATATGAGTTATTTGGTATGTCAACATTGTAATAATAAGATTAGTATTTTCGGTACTGGGGGAGGTCAGAAAGTTAGTGATCAGTTTAATGTTCCCTTTATTGGAGAAATACCTCTGCATGAACAGATAATGTCAGCAAGTGACAGTGGTAACCCGGTAGCAATTTCAGAGCCAAACAATAACCAGGCTGTCTTATTTGACAAAATTGCCCGCACCGTGGCTGGTAGAATTAGTATCATTGCCTCTGAATTACAGGACAAAGAGAAGACTGAAAGTGAACAATCAAAAGAACCCGAAAGTGTCAATACCACCTGATATTCTTCAAGTATTAAAAAAGCCATTAGGAAAGCTAATTTTAGATAGTGATATAACAGAAAAAAAAATACGAAAAGAAATTGCGAATAGTAACTGCAAAATAATTACTGTAGGAGACCGTTCTACTGATAGACTAATTTCATTTGATATTTATCCTGACCTAGCTATAATTGATGGAGTTGAGAGAAGGCAAGAAAAGAAATCCACATTAACCGATAGAATGCTAAATCAAAAAGATAAAGATGTAACAAAAATTTCATGTATTAACCCAGCAGGAACCATTACAAAAGATGCGATAACTAAAATCAAATTTGCTCTGTCAGGTCAAAAGAATTTTATCTTGCGAGTTATTGGCGAGGAAGATCTCTTGACGCTTCCTACTTGCTACTTTGCACCCCATTATTCACTAGTGTGTTATGGTCAACCATTAGAGGGGCTGGTTCTAGTACGAGTTAATGATTCAATAAGGCGAAAAGCTAAAGAATTAATGAAATCAATAAATAATAAACTACTGACGGGGTATGATGATGTGGTGGCTGTTTGAAATAAAAGTGATTGAAAAACCATAATTTTTCTGACCCCGGAACGATCATTTTTATCAAAATTTCAAAATAAAGCTAAGATTCGCAGACTGTCAACATCAAACATGACATGAGCATTCACATTTTGACATTTTTACATCAAAGGAGCAATCGTGATCCGACCCACACGAATCGCCCATTGGCCATTCACCAGGACATTCAGTGTGACGATTCCTTTTACAAAAGAAGGTTAATGTCATTTGAATCCAACAACAATACTATCGTTTGAATATTTGAATATTTATGTTTCACGATGGCTAAAAATAACATAAAGTATATTATTTGAATAAATTTTATATTGTAATACATGAGCAGCAAAGTTGCTATTATTTGTATTACTAAAAATGGAATCAATATAGCAAAAAGAATAAAGGAAAAAATTCATTCAGCTTCTATTTATTCTCAATCTAAACATAAAGATTCTTCTGATGGGATTATCTGGTTTGAGAAAAATACAAAAAACATGGTTGAAGAGATTTTCAAAGAATACGATAGCATTATATGTATTTTTTCATTAGGAGCTGTTATTCGTTTGATATCAAATCTTTTGGTGGATAAGAAGACAGACCCAGCGGTTATAGTAATCGATGATAAAGCTAACTTTGTCATAAGTGCACTATCAGGTCACTTGGGAGGTGCCAACGCATTGTCCAAATCAATTGCAGATATCCTTAATTCAACTGCTGTTATAACCACTGCTGCAGATGTCAATGAAACAATAGCAGTAGATCTCTTGGGGAATAATTTTCAGTGGCGTATTGAAAATTTTGAAAACGTTACTAAGGTGAGTGCTCATATGGTAAACGAAGAAAAAATAGGCGTCTATCAAGATGCTGGTGAATCCAAATGGTGGGATAAAGAATTACCAAAAAACGTAACAGTAGTTCAAAATATTGATGAATTAAGATCAGATGATTTCAAAGCAGGGTTAATCATTTCTGATAAAATCATAGCAGATCCAATACTAGTTAGAAAATCTGTAATCTATAGACCAAAAAGCCTTGTTGTAGGAATAGGTTTTCACTGGGACACTACCCAGGCAGATATAGAAGATGGAATTATGAAAGTGTTGGAGGAAAATGGATTGTCTTTTCTTAGCATTAGAAATCTCTCGACCATAAATAGAGGCAAGTCTCCTATTACCTTGGGAGCATTTTAGGATAAACATGGAATTCCTCTTGAATTTTTTGATAAAGATAAGTTGAGTAATGTGACGGTTCCAAATCCATCTGAACTAGTAAAAAAATATGAAGGTACTTCGAGTGTTTCGGAAGCATCTTCAATACTCAGTTCAGGCGGTGAGCTTATAGTCAGTAAACAAAAATTCCCGCCCAATCTCACAGTTGCAGTTTCCCGGATAAATTACAATAAAGTGGGTGCTTAGGTATGAACAGGGCACTATTACTAATTGATAGGGGTAGCAGGGAACCAGAGGCCAAAGAAGAGTTGGTTCAATTATGCAATATGATTAAGGAACAAAGCAGGTACGTCCTTGTCGATCATTGCTTCCTTGAAGTCATACCACCTTACATTGAAGAGGGTATCAGCAGATGTGTTTCTAAGAATGTAGATTCGATAACAGTCATGCCGTACTTCCTATACCCTGGGTTGAAATTGAAAGATTCTGTAAAAAAGACAGCCAAAATATGTTACGATAAGGGAATAAAAGTAATAATTGCAAAACCCCTGAGCTATCATGACCTACTTATTTCAATCATAAGAGATAGAATAAGTAATGCTAGAGTAAAAAACGGAATAGTACTTGAAGATGACAAGTGCGACATACTTGTTATCGGACATGGAAGTAGTGACAAAACTGCTAGGACTGCATTTATACACACAATTAATAAACTAAGACCAAACTTTAGAAGCGTTACTTTTTGTTTTCTGGAATTGGATGAACCGCGGATAGCAAAGGGGATAGAAGGAGTAATCTCCAGTAATCCAAATGTAATAATTATAGTTCCCTATTTCCTACACAAAGGAGCTCACATAAAAAATGATGTTGTTAAAGATATCAATTCCGCTCTAGAAAATTGTAACCCAAAAAAAATTCCCGTGTATATTACGGAACATTTTGGAGTAGATCAAAAACTAGTAAATATGGTTCTTGAAAGGACAAGGGAGGCAGAAGGAAAAGTTGGCTGAAGGTAATGACGAATTAAAGAGAACATACAGGGCAAAATCTAGAGACATGTCAGAAGCTGCCCTTGGTATAGAAGAAGATAGTATGAAAATCATTGAATCTGAGATAGGAATTCATGGTTACACTAAGGCACAATGGAATATTGTCAGAAGGGTTATTCATGCCACTGCTGATTTTGATTTTGCTAAACCTGATAAAAATGGAATTATCTTTTCAACCAATGCAATTGAAAACGCTTTTGGTGCGTTCAAACAAAGACGCCATATTGTTGTTGATGTTAATATGGTTTTGTCGGGAATAAACAAAAAATCTGTAGCAAAAATTGGAACCAATCTGATATGCAACATTTCAAACAAGGATGTAGTTGAAATATCAAAAAATCAGAATAAGACTAGATCCACAGTTGCAATGAGATATTCATCAAAAGAAATTGATGGTGGGATAGTTGTGATAGGAAATGCTCCAACAGCTCTATACGAAGTAATCAAAATGGTAAACGAATATGCAGCAAGACCTTCACTTGTGATAGGAATACCCGTAGGATTTGTCTCTGCTTCAGAATCAAAACTGGAACTATCAAAGGCCAATGTGGAGTTTATAACAAATATAGGAAGAAAAGGGGGAAGTCCTGCAGCCTCATCAATAATTAATGCCCTAATGCTGATGTACATCAATAACCTGAATTGATGAGTATGAACACCAAGGTCGCACATACTGCAGAACATGCGTTCATAGGATCGCTTCAGAAAATATTGAACAAGACATTAAGCGTAAGAAAAGTAGAACATAAGGATTCCTATAATGTAGCTTTTATCAATGCATCAGAAATACAGCTTGATTTTGAAAAGATATCTATGGCACAGAAGGAGGTGAATCGGTTAATATTAGAGGGGCGAAAAATATTGCATCATTCATTTCCCTCGATGAATGAAGCCAAGATGAAGTTACCGAATTTGAGGGCCAATGATGAAAGATTGGCTGATGCTGATAAGATTACAGTGGTCGAAATAGAAAAACACGACGTTGCTGCATGTTCTATGGAACATGTTAATAATTTATCCGAATGTATATTTTTCTTGGTAACTAGTTTGTCAAAGAATGGTTCTGATTATGAAATCAAGTTTATGGTAGGTAAAAATGCGATGGATGAAGCAGTCAACGCAATAGAAAAAATTAATATGATTTGTGACCAGATAGACGCAAATTATAATACAGTAGAGGCGACTATTAAGAAGCTATACTATGAAAGAGAACAGTATTATGGGCAGTTAAAAAAATTGACCAATAAAATACTGGTTGATATTCCGGATCGGAATTTTGATAAACAGAATATTAATGTAATAACAGCAATTCTGGACAATATGGATTGGCGAATCATTCAAACTTTTGTAGGACAAAAGATACTTGAAGCAAGAACAATTGTTATTCTAGTTAATACTACTGATGATTCTAACATGGCTAGTCTTGTATTTGCAAGGAGTAGTGATGTTAATTTAGATTGTGCTAAAATTTTTGAGCACCTAGGAAATAAACAAGAAATAGGAAAAGGAGGCGGCAAACCAAATTTCATTAACGCAAAAATAATAAAATCAATGTCAGACAAAATACTGCAAACTCTAACCGAGGAGTCCTTGAAATTGTTACCCTCCTGAGTTGACTTTAGCATTGTTATGATTCAACAAAACATGATTACCTACAAAAAAACATTACAATGTTCTTTGCTATCCTCACTACTCTAGATTCATTAAGGCAAAACCACAAAATTTATTTTCACTAGTTTCAAACTCGTTTTAATTTGAGTGAGTAATTAATTTTCAAAGTAATTCAATAACGAGTCCTGTCCTGATATATCCTTAAGATCGGAAACTACTACACCCATCCTTCTAATATTATCTAGAGATATGGAATTGTTGGTAATCATCTCGTTTATGATTAACAATGAATTCTTGTTTAATTCCTCTAATGATGCGGAGTATAACTTTAGGCTTTTTGAAATTGACACGTGTTGGAGATTTTCTAAAATTAATATTACAGTAAGTACCCTGAAAGCCTGTCTCTTATTCTTTAGATTCTCAAATACAGATGCACAAAGAGTGGCAGCAATCATTTTTATCTGTTCAAATTCAGGTTTGTCCTTCTTTAAGGTAACAATCTTACCGATTTGCTTTGATGTTCCACGAATTTTTATCTGAGAATAATCAATTGCATTTGATGCATTTGCCAAAAACGTAGCAGTCTTGTACCCCAATGCGTCTCTCAACTCAAAAATATTTTTCTTTGAGATATCGGAAATAGACTTGATCCCGAGAGAATTTAACTTCGATGCTGTTTTTGGACCTACTCCAGGAATATCTTCAATCTTGCAGTTTGAGATAAAATTTTTGGCATCATCCTGACTGACCACTGTTATTCCATTGGGCTTGTTAACACCTGATGCTATTTTTGATATCAACTTATTAGGTCCCACTCCAATGGAGCATGTCAAATTAATTTGCTCTTTGATATTCTTTTGGAGCGAAGTAGCAAAAATCTTTGCATCATCAAAATCTGAATTGGTTATCTTTGTAAAATCCACATAACATTCATCAACACTGACCTGTTCGAACAAATCTCCATAATTTTGGATAATCTTCATAGCATTCTTGGATATTTCCTGATAATACGGAATATCAGTAGGAAGGAATACTGCTCTTACGTCTTTCAATTTCGATTTTGCCGCCCTAATGGGCATTGCCGCCTTAACGCCATATTTTCGTGCTTCATAATTGCATGTACTGACTACTCCAGAATCGTCCTCTCGTCCGGAATAAACACAAACAACACTAGGAATATCTCCTAATTCTGGTTTTCTTATCTCTTCACATTGCGCATAGAAATAATCAAAATCAAGATGAAATATTATTTTCTTTCCTATCTCATTTAAAGAAATATTATCATTCAATATTACTTGTTTAAATGATTCTTGGGATAAAAATTATTCCAGCTTGCGTGTTTGTATGAAAATAAAAGAGTTATTACAACAGCAAAAATTTCATATTTTTTATAGTATTTTCTTATAGTCAATGAATTTATTTTCTTGTTGTTACTCTAAGTAATTTTTTCGACATTACGTAAATATAAAAGATTACCAGTTAGTCTTGGATTCAATTTTGATAAGCTCGTTATACCAAAATAGAAAATGCCTTTTATTCTCATCACTTTTACTATTGATAGTAGCATCTCCCTTGCAAAGCACTTTATTTTTATCTGCTCACGCCGAACCTGATGAAAAAAGCGATTCAGCTTCAGATACCAAGAAATTATCTGCCGATGAGAAGAAAGCAGATACCGTTGAGAAAGCAGGAGCCGATGCAGAAGTCGATAACAGCACGATACAAGATAATAGCGTCCCTATTGCCAAGATGGTTTACAAGAGCAAATCATATGAAATGTCACCATTCGTTGTTGTGGAAAATGAAGATTTAAAGAGACTTAACTTCCCACATTTAGCCGATGATTTCCAACCAGTAGCCCAAATATCACCAGATGACAATATTTCGTTTAGCTTTTTAACAAAACCCCGGGAAATGAATGCGTTCTTTGTTGACTATGATGCAGATACAACAGAAATGACTCCTCTTCACAGAGCAGGGAAGAATCAATTCAGTTTTACAGATGTGTATGGACCAAATACCTTGGAGCTTAGGGTAATATACCCTGATGGGAAATATGTGACGTATACATGCTTGATTGAAGTAATGAAACCCGAGGTAAAAGAAGTCAGTTTAGATTCCAACCTAGTTTCTGACAATAATGATATGATGAACAGTAATGATAATTCATATCCGGCTACCCAATCATATAATCCCGATTCCTCTGAATTTGGCAAAACATCTCCAGCAGAGGAACATGTAGTAAATCAATATAATGAAATGTTCGATATGGACAATGAACAAAGTACAAGCCTAGATTCCTTAAATTTCGACCAAGAATCGACAAATACTTGTGAGTATAATGAAATCCCCATAGTAGATGTGCAAACTGATACTAACAATAATAGTAGTAATTCTGACATGAACTCTACTAATTCGGATGCTAAACCAAGGTCGGCAACATTGGACTTGGGCCAAGAACAAAATATATGTGGTCTTAAGGTAAGTTTCGCAAACGTAGATAACGAAATTAAATTCTTCACGCTTGAATTTTCAAATGATGGAAAAAAATACACGACAGCAGAGTATTACTCATCAACTGGTACCAACTCACCTTCTGAAATTTATGATCTAAAGGAAGGTCCCATTAAAGCACGATTTATCAAAATAACTGAATTGGACATTACCGAGTCGATCCAATGGATTTCGGATCTTATCGTTTTAGGAAAGGCTGCATTATGAATTCTGCACTTTAAGATAGTTAGTAGTTAGTTCGCCAGATTGAACGTTTCGGCAGCGCAATCCGTATAGAATTTATCTTATGAAATACAGCATAAAGACTGTTGGAATATCCTGTTATTGTTGAAAACGAAGGAATAAAAATTGACCCCGAAAAAATGATCGTCGACAAAATGTATTACTGCATTTACGACAATAAAGTCTATATTTTTTACAAAGATGAAGAAGATCTGACGCATTGTTATGAGGTAGATGATCAAACGGTAGTCCAAGAAATCGTCAAGAACCCGAATAATTTGGAAGACATACTTCTAAAGCATTCTAAAGAATGAGAATACAAGCTATCAACAACTAATATATTTAGGATTTTGATCTTCACTTACAAATGACTTCAAGTGCTGGCACGAGGCGGGCGAATAATGAAATTTTGATAGGAAAGAAGCCTTTGATGACTTATGTGACTGCAACACTGGTACAGTTAGCAAACGAGCCTACCGTACTTGTAAAGGCCAGGGGTAAAAGCATAACGCGCGCGGTTGACGTTGCCCAAATTATAGTGAAGCGTATGGGTGATATGGGATACAAAATTGGACACGTAAAAATAGGAACGCAGACAATGCAATCTGAAGATGGAAAAGCGCGAAACGTTTCAACTATAGAAGTGCAAATATCTAGATGATATGTTAGCTTAAAGATGTCTATTAAAAGACCAAGAACAAGAACAAGAACAAAAAATCGACTCTCAATTCCCTTTGCTCAATTTGTAGTTGCAAATACTGCTAATGAAGTTTAGTTGTGCAAGAACCAGGATATCTATCGTTCGTTGGAAGGCCGGAAAGAACCGTATATCCTTTCCTGATTATAATTAGTCTGTTCACTTCTACAGTAACATGCTGATTCGCTTATAATCAAATTCTTTTTCTGATATCTTTACAGGTCCTCGCATCGCATCGCAACAAACCGAAAAAAATAACAAATGTTAGAATCAATAAATGGTAATGGAATATTGTTTTCCAAAAATCTTGTCTATAAGCCTATGAATAGGTTTGATATCTCTATAGAATCTGAATTCTTTGATATTGATTGAATTCGTATCTTCGATTTCAATAACGAAATAACCTGATGTTCTCTTATTTATGTACATTTTACACTTTATATTCTTATTTGATTCTATTCGTATTCCTTCATCAATATCCAGATCTAATAGTTCTTGTGATAATTTTTTTGAGAGGAATAAAGTTGAAGGCATTGTATTCTAATATATACTAAAGACTTTAAATTTTAATCTTGGCGTAAACACTCAGAATGCTATTCTATTCTCCCAAGTTTTGAATCGGAGCGTTATGATGGCAGCATTTTCTGTATGCAAAGGTATGTTGCCGTAAGGAGCCTTGAAATGACGTCCAAATGGTTCACAGTCGACAAACTCTATATTACATGAATTGTGATTGTACTTGTACCAAAGGCAATTGTAAACTTTATGGCATAATAGTTAATATTTTGTTGTCTCAACGATTAGCTGATTGATAATTTTTGATAGAGAAACTAGAAGTAATATTTCGATAGCGCCTACGAATAAGATTGTTAGAATTTTTGTATGTGGGCCTACTATTTATGACAATTGCCATATAGGCCATGCAAGAATTTTTGTGCTAGTCGATCTCATAAGCAGATTACTTCAATCGCGAAACTATATTCCACATGTGATAGTAAATATTACTGATATAGATCCAAAGTTGTACGAGAATAACATCGATTCTGATTTCATATTTAGAAACCTAATTGATGATCTGAATAGACTTGATATAGGTAATTTGAATTATGCAAGAGCTACCGATTATGTACAGGAATCAAAGTATTTGATTGGAAAACTAGTCAAGCGGAAATTAGCTTATTCTGCAAATGGTAACGTATATTTGGACACCTCTAAATTCAAATCTTACGGAGCTCTTTCACACTTATCCAAAAAGGAACTATGGAATCAGAGGTATGATATTGATATTAATAAGCGAAACGTTACAGATATTTTTTTATGGAATACGAGTGACAACTACGGAACCCAATACAATGATAAGAACTTTGGAAACGGTACCCCTTGGTGGCACACCCAAGATACAGCTGTGGCAATGTTTCATTTTAATGGTAATTATGATATTCATGTCGGCGGTCTTGATTTATGCTACCCACACCACGAAGTGCTGCGTGCCATACTTATGGCACTTTCACACAAAAAGAATCCTGTAAAGTGCTGGATGCATATCGGTATTCTAGACATCGAGAGTACAAAGATGTCAAAGTCTACTGGTAATGCAATTTATGTCAGGGATCTATTGAAAAAATTTGATGCAAATACTCTGAAACTCTATTTTTATTCGCTTGATTATAAGAAAATAATAAATTTTAAAATTTCAGAGTTAATAAAGTTCGAAGGAATAAACACCATGATTAGAAACTTAGTATCTACATCAGATCATGAAAACAAGAATTACGATACCAAGAACGATAATGTTGCTGACTCAAAAGAGTCAGGAACGGATACCTATACACTTAAAAAATTCAAAAATTATATTGAAAATGATTTGGATACACCCAATGCACTCGAGTTGTTCTTGCAAACTGTAGTGGATCCAAATAAGATGAATGAAGCCAGAAAGATGATGAAAATTTTTGGACTTGAATATTGAATATATTAATGACAATGAGTCATCATTTTGTTATCTTTGGAGTAGAGCATACCAAAAAATAGATTGCGTAGAATTATTTTCAAACGATAAATTAGGAGATGATTATTTTTTTAATAGATTAAACATTAGATATCCATGTAATGACGTTGTTGAAATCCTAAATTCTATAAAGAGTAAACGTACCAGTGACATTAATAATTATTACATACATTTGATTTGTGATACTAAGAATTCTATCAATTTGAGTCTGCCGAAATTCGGCACTATGAAAATCTTGGGTTTTGATGTCGACAATTATATAATGAACACTATCAAAGATATTAAAATTGAAGAAGTTGACAAACATGATTTAGAAGAGTGGATTGATATTTTTTGTAACTCTTTTGATTCATTAAGTATCAAAAACGAAGTAACAAGTATAATTTCTAAACACTACAGAAAATTAACATTATTTGTTGCGCGTTACAATTTGAATCAGGGAACGTATCCTGCGGGTTGTTGCTTGTTATTTGAAAAAAATAATAACATAGGTCTTTACTGTTTGGGAACTATTCAGCATTTTAGGAAAAAAGGAGTAGCAAGGCAATTGATAGGAAATGCAATAAAAATAGCAAAGGATAATGACTACAATGCACTGGTTATGCAGACTCTGACTGAAGAAAAATATGATGAATTCTACAAAAAGCTAGGTTTTAGAACTATTTATGAAAAGAAGTTGTATACTTTTAATCTAAATTGAGTAAGGTAACAAGATTTGAATTTACAATTTACATGCAAAATAATATGAATCTTGATTGCCGGATGAATCTTTATATTAACATACACATTCAAATTCCAAGGGCTCGTAGCGCAGGTCATTTCATGTTTTGAGATGAGCGCAAAATGGATAGCGCGGACGCCCCCTAAGCGTCAGGTCGAGGGTTCAAATCCCTCCGGGCCCGTTCCGATATCAGTGCTTTTATGCGGGTTTCACAAATATTATGGTGAATCGAAAAATTGGGGAGAAAAAAGTTATCAGAAGAATCGGAACTAGACCCTTGGACGTTATTTCTTAATGCTATGAGGGCTCCTATAACAAGGTACGGATATAAGACAAGGGTAGCAAAATTTTTTTAGATTCACAGGAATACAAGGAAAAACATTGGAAGAATTACAAAAGGTACCTTGCTGAAGAATTAGATCTAAAGAAAGATGTTACCAATTACGATGATTTAATAGACCGTTTACAATTAGCATTAAAAGGATACTCTATTAAATAAAATGTAGTTCATATTCAAGTATCAAGAATTTTTCTTATCCCATCCTTTAACCTTCCAGCATTTGAAAATACATACACATTTAACTTATCTATTTCTTCTGGTGTAAGACGGATATTTCTGTTTCTTAAAAATAGAGCACTATTATTCATGATGTCATTTATTACTGCACCAAGGATAAAATCGATATCATTATCAACTATTTTTTTCAAATCGTATTTTGGATTTCTGAATGGTAATGAAAAAACTTCAACACCCCTAATCGCATGTATTAATGCACGGTTCAGTTCTTCATCAATTATTAGGTCTCTATTACTATCACTCATTTCATATCGACGTAGAGTTACTGAATCACGCTAATAAGTTATTAATAAACTGAAATATCTAACCTTCTAAATATGAAATTAGGTGAGTCTGACCACTTGCTAATTCTCTTTTGAGATCAGGATCTTTTATGTCATCTAATGTTCTTTGCTGTATCACTCCTACTCATGCTAGCATTTAACCGATTCCTTAACTTGAATCATTTTATAATTTGTTGTGTATAATTTAATTACGGAAAACTCAACTGGTGGGATAACTTTATCCAATGGAGTTCAGTCCCGGTATAAATGTCGTAGATGTGGACAGATAATTAATCATTGGGAATGTCTTTTCTGTCAAGAAGAAGATTGGAAAAAACAAGGATTAATAAAACAAAATAAAGTGAAATAAAGTAAAATGTCGACTGATAATAATAATAACATTAAAAAACAAGAACAATTGAAGTTAGATGCATTAAATAAAATATTTGAATGGATAGAAGACAAAGAAACCAAGGCCGTAATGATCAATAAATATTATAATAATAAAGAACATAGAGCGAAACTAAAAGCATTTTTAGATGACATGGTTAAAGCACTCGATGAAAGTACAGCAGAAACTAACAGCAAAGAAGAAATTAAAAGACAATTATCCTATATCATACGAGAAACAGATCCACTTTATTAATCCACTAGTCAGAATAAGGCATAAATGAATGAATAACTTAGTTATTTTCTAAATGTTCTTATTATGGATACACGTATGTAAGTAATTAGAGAAAGGCTAGATTCTAGTAATAAAATAGATTAGGTACAAACGCTAGACAAAGGAGAGAAACAAGAGAGTTACCTATCCTTCAATTGATGCCTCTCTCCCTCGGGAAGCATTTAGATAAGATATAGTAAAACAAACACAAGTAAATATTATTACAAAAGTAGAGAATTCAAACATTTACATTTACATTTCCTTTCTACTTTAGTCATCTTATTTAGTGATACCTCTACCCCTCTTTATCATTTCTTGGCTAAACACTTCCATCTCCATTAGTAACTTTAGAAACTCGGCTGGATTGCTCTTTACGATATGGATTATCTCTTCTCTTGTTAGTTTTAATCCAATCCCTGTATTTGCTAAAGATTTTTCAAATAAATCAATCCTTTCTTCTAGTATTGATTTATCTTCTTCTAGACTCATTTTTCTATTTCTATCTTCACGTCTTTCTTCATTGTTATCACTCATTTCTTATTATCTATAATCTCCATAGGTGCGACTATTATTTTTTACTTGTACGCTCACCCTTCATATTTTAGACAATTACACTTGAAACAATGACGGTCGTTGTCCCCTTGACCAATCGGATGGTTATGACTGATTCTAGTATGATCACATTGGCGACATTTGTCATTCCAAACCATAATTATATTAAATTGACTATCTTATTTATTTATTAGGATACTAGATTTATTAAGCATGTGCTTAATTAAAAAATTAAATTTACAGAGCATAAACTCAAAAAGTTGCTGCACTTAATGATAATGATAGAATCATATATTTCTGAAAGTCAAAACAAAAACTTATGTTTTAGAAATGAGTTGGAAGAATAATATTTGTATTTATATTTGCATTTTAGTCACGACTTAATTAGGAGGACTTGCACATTTCCACAGTTATCACAAACTATTGTTTTGTATCTTGGATATTTTTTCACTAATTCGGGTACCGGTACCTTAAAGAAAAAGTAATCACTAGGCGTCTCACATATTTCGTAAGTTCTACTTCCCCCGCAGAAACATGGATAAGGATCTTTTCCTACATTTATAGATGCCATCAGGGAACTTATGCGTAATGTGCTACTAATCTTTATGGTTTTTATTACCTAATGTACTGTTGTGATATTTACATTTTTGTTTAGTTTCTAAATATGTTGCAAAGGCTTCATTGATTGCTGTATTTCTGTCATTAATATAAACATGTACTGAGATTCTAACATCTTTAGCAGTTTCTTCTAACTTCAAAGAATGTGAATTTG
>JALYLJ010000070.1 GCA_030774295.1 Thermoproteota archaeon | reverse complement strand
ATATGAAAACAATGGTTGATCTCGTATACGGGCGGGGCATAACCGATCTAGTACGTGAATTTCCTCTTTACTTGACATTTTTCCATAACATCATTGATATCAAATTATTTCACAAAAAAAGGACATTGTATGGCTCTGCAGACATCATCAATGTATGCAATCTCCATTGTACACATTGCTATTGGTGGCTCAACCGGGAAGACGAAAACAATGAACTCAGCGCCGAGGATTGGAGAGCGATAATAAAAAACACATTCAAGAAACAACGCCTTTTTGGTGTCACGCTGGTGGGTGGTGAACCTACAATGCGCCCCGACGTAATCGAAGTCTTTTGCCAGGAAATGCCTGGCAGGGTTTGTGTGGTAACCAATGGAACATTTCCTCTAAAAAGGTTTGAAAACCTGTATTTTTACTGGGTATCGTTGGATGGGACTGAAAAAGTACATGATAGTATAAGAGGACAGGGTTCCTATAGTAAGACGCGCGATACTATTTTAGAATATATTTCAGGACCACCTCGCAGAGGAAAACCGGCTTGGAAGGATATTTGGATAACTATGACTATCAATTCATTGAATTATCAAACAGTTACCAATTTGGCTGAAGAATGGAAAGAAAAAGTCAACAAGATTGGATTCCAATTTCATACTCCGTTTATGAAGAATGATCCACTATGGTTACCTTTTGGAGAAACAAGAAATGATGTTGTAGATAGAATAATTAATCTCAAGAAAAAATATCCTGATTATATTGTAAATACAGAGAAACAAATTTCACTCATGAAAGGAAATTGGGGCGGCAATGGTACCACGCCAGTCCAGTGTCCTACATGGGCAATACTTTCTTTGGACCACAAAGGCAGAACTAAGCAACCCTGTTGCATAGGAAGTTCTGAAGCAAAAGGATTAAAGCCGATATGTGAACAATGCGGACTTGGCTGTTACTCTGTACTTGTTGCACAAGGTATTAAGGGATTATGATTTTTTACTACACTTGTTACATTAGCTCATCCTATTATTTTATAGTCGATAACTAATCATTGATCAAAATGTGAATTTTTTTGAAGAAAGCTAAAGCGAAATTGTTGTGTGATCAGTTTAAATTAGTTTGTTTTTATGAACAATTAACGGTTGCCTTTGGTTAGAGTATCCAGAAGAATTCTTCGCTTTAATTTGTCACACGACTATAAGGAAGGCCACGAGTCAATCGACATAAACAAGTTCGTCTATGGCAGAAAAATTAAATATAGTTGTGAAAAGTGCAACACTTCATTTACTACATGGAAAGCTTTGCATGAGCATAAAGTCGAAAATCACTCATACTAAGCGCCTTGATTGACTATTTAGTTACAATCTTTGTTGCAGGAGTATTCGCAACTGACAATTCTATTTCCTTTAATCTATCAAGGAATCCCTCATTACTACGTAACTCTTCATACGATGAATCTGAACGGAGTTTTCCCAAAATCGCAATAATATCGTCGTTGGTTACTCCATGTTTTTTATCGTATTCGATGTATCGTAATATCTTTACAATTCCTCCATATTTGTAATGCATCTTTTTTTGATATCTAGTTGCGTCAGGAGACAGACCCTTGACATGCTTAATGACTGTGTTTTCCATATGTTTAATATGCCAATCTTTCATGGGAAAATTATTTCGAGTCAAAAGAATCAATAATATTTGTATCAAGGGTTATATAATATATTATTATTTTATCCCCAATGTTTCGTAGAGGGACAAAGACATCATCTATTATAATGTCAACATCCAGGATAGCCATGACAAATGTAAAGAATAACATCCAAGAACAATAAAGCAGCATTATTACTAATAGGGATATCATTAGGTTTTGCGGTATATGCTAAATTGACATGGAGTCCATTTCAAAGATCTTTTAAACTACAACCAACCTGGAGATAAAGTTTGCACAAAATAGTATGAACGCATCACATCATGCATTGCAATAGAAATAGATTATTTTTCCTCAAGATGAGTAATTTTTAGTTTTTTAGTTGATGGCCGTATTCTTTATTCCTCATATTCAGGAAAAATTCTGTGCACACCGTTAATCCTGTCAAATATTGTTATCGTCCACATCAAAGAGAATCGAAAGAATTAGTCCTTTGTATGCATTGAGAATATTGAGAATGCGTAGATTTAATATTCAACGGTATGCAAAATCTATGCAATATTGGAGACAAATGGGCACTTAATTGCAAGGAAATTTTTTTCTTCAAAGAACGCGTCAAGCTATGATAGTATCGTTCGATTTACGACGTTCTATAAAGATTCAGCTTGGAAGAAAGAGATGGTCCGCTTTATTGGCGGGAAAAATAAGATTATTCTTGATTTAGCTTGCGGTACAGGTATTCTTTCAACATTCATCCCAAATGGAACAGCTAATTCAAAAATTATTGGATCCGATCTAACATTTGACTACCTAAGACTAGCGAAAAAGAGGCAAAGCTACGTGTTGTTGACCAATTCTCTGGCAGAATTTCTTCCTTACAAAGACAATAGTTTTGATGTCATAATCTCGTCATATTTGGCTAAATACACAAATTTAGCCGCAATGGTAAAGGAACATTGGCGAGTTTTAAGAAAGGATGGTATCATCATAGTCCATGACTTTACATATCCTAATTCTAATCTGCTAAGAATATTGTGGCATGTATATTTCCACATCTTGAATCAACTTGGAAAAGTAATTACTTCCTGGCAGGAGGTGTTTTCCAATCTCGACAAATTAATTCAGCTAAACCCTTGGGTAAACAATCTTGTTAGGGAGCTTGATATGATTGGGTTTAGATCTATATCAAAAAATTATTACACTCATGGTACTGCTGCTATAGTCAGGGCGATAAAGTAGTGAAAGAACACGTTAGCCGTCTTAACGAATGGTATGTTCCAAAATTTGGCCCTCTGAAATTCAGAATTTTTGTTGGAATGCTATTTCTTCCATATACTGGAATGTGCATTTCTTTTTCAATAATCGGATCTTTACTTTCATCCGGAACAATATATTGGGATAGGATAGTCGCAATAATCCTGATTTACTTTACTGCTTTAGGTATTTCCGCACATGCTGCAGATAATATAGGTTCTAAAAAAAATAAACCATGGGGAAATTATTTTTCTAATCTGGAATTGCTAATTTTGGTCATTAGCGGATTAGTAATAGCCTATGGCATTGGTATATACTATATTATTTTTTTTGTTCCATTATTACTACCGATAGCAATTTTGGAAGGATTCTTCCTATTTGCTTATAACTATGAATTTTGGAATGGATTTTTTCATAATAACATGTGGTTTGCAATATCGTGGGGCAGTTTGCCACTTTTGGCCGGATATATCATGCAAACAAATTCTCTGTCGTATACAGTATT
>JALYLJ010000069.1 GCA_030774295.1 Thermoproteota archaeon | reverse complement strand
TTGCAGGAAGGAGAATATCTTTATGTCAAGTCCACTTGCTTTGGCATTTTCCAAAAGTTCCGGAGAGCGATTGCCGTAAATTACTACCGAGTGAGCCGAACCAAATTTTTCAAAAACTGTCCGCAATGTCACACGAAGATTGGATTGGTGAACTAGGGCAGCCTCAGAGATTTCGTATGTCTCTCGAATTTCACATTCAGTCTTACCACTACTCAGTCATATTGAAGGGTTCCAATGTCCTTCTCCTTTACTTGCTTAATACACTCGGCTGCCTGTCGCTTGAATTCCTCTAACTTACCTGGACGAATTTTCATCCTGGCGCTAACTTGTGTTTTAGACACAGATTCTCCTGAAATGAACGAACTGCATAAAGCTCACATTGTTCCTAGATCAAGGTAGAGGCGAAAGATTCGAAGGCAGATACGCAATCACAAACAATTAATAGGAGGATTAAGAACAAATTAATAATCAGAAAGGAAGATCAGAAGTAAGGCAGTAAAACAATTTCGATAATACTCGTTTTAATTTGTCATGAACATCATGTAATTTTTAGAGCCTGTGACAATATTCTGTTGCCTGCCGATCTAATTTTTGATTTATTGAAAAAGTTAAGATCGTATTAATTTGGTCCGCAAATGATGGAGTGATATTATGAAAAACACAGTAAGTATCGATTCGTTGTTGCTGTTACAATTATTTATTCTGAACCTCTAGTACAGAATAACCTTGTTTTTGAGTCATTTCGTTTAAAATTTTCAATGTGTTTTTTAATGTGTATTCAAAAGATAAACCTGCGTTATTACTATGCATGTACCACTCACCGCCATCTACAGGTTTCTCAATTCGTTCTATTGTGTAATTCAAACGCTTACCATTTTTTGTTAGTATTATTTTCTTAAAATTTGGTAATTCCTTCCACTCTTTTTTATTATGATTAACCATAATTGACTCCTAGAAGAAAACTACCTCTTTATATAATTAGTTGTAGGATTCTAGCAAATAAATAGGGATATGAATATTGCCTGAGTTTGATGACACAGCATCAACATATAAAACTATCAATGAGATTGTATCTATCCCATTGAGATCATCTTGAGGAATGGAAGGTATATGTCTGTTACTATCGACAGGAACAACTTTATGCACTTGTAGAATTCATACAGACATTTTAACTATCTTTATGCTGTATTATTATTAATCGATTTTTGAATCATCTCTCTTTCCGACCTGTTGCTTTTTCTCAAGTGCACTTTTATCACTCGCATTAATCGACAAGGCCTTGTCAAAGTAGGTAATGGCTTCATCGTATTTTCCTAATGCAGCTAGTTCTGTCCCTTTGCCCCTCATTGCAAAGGTATTATTGGAATCTATTAAGAGTACCTTATCAAAGTAACTAATGGCGTCCTCGGTCCTTCCCAGATTCCCAACTGCTGCTCCTTTTTCGTTTAGAGCCTTCGTATTATTGGGGTCTATGACAAGAACTTTTTCGAGAGTAATTTCAGCTTCCAGGAATTTTCCCATGTCGGCTAACATAATTCCTTTATTAATCAATACGGTTATACTATTTGGTTCCAAAGCAAGCAATTTGTCAAAATAAGTTAGCGCCTCTTCGTTCCTCCCGATGTTCGCTAGACTCAATGCCTTTCCGTAAATTGCTGATTGATAATTTGGATTTAGATCGAGAGCTCTATTAAAGTAAATGATGGCCTCTTCATGCCTGTCCAAGATAGAAAGAATATTTCCCTTATCTCCAAGTGCAACGTAGTCATTGGGATTTAAGCTTAGGGCCTTATCATATAATTTAAAAGATTCATCGTACATTCTCAACTTTGCCAGACTTTGTCCCTTTGCATTAAGAGTGAAAATATTGTTCGGATCGACTGAGAGTGCTCTATCGAAATACTTTATGGACTCATTATCACTCCCCATGTAACTGAGAACGATACCTTTGTCAGTTAGCGCATGAGAATTGCTGGGATCTGTCGCTAGAATCTTATCGAAATACTTTATTGATTCCTCGTAATTTCCTAATTTGCTTGCTGCAATTCCTTTATTTAGTAAATCTTTTATATCTTTTAGCACTTCTCCCTAGTCGAGCGTAACACAAAGACAGATGTTGGCAATTATCACGAGGATTGGTAAGCCAGACGCGAATGTTGTATATGGATTTGCGGAAATCATATCTAATTCAACTCAGACATACCATTTTCTTACTACTACAATGAGTATTCGATATTTAACTTTTCTATATTTAGGGGCGAAAGCTGGAAAAATGAATGATAACAAATGGAAAAAACATCTAAAGAACATTTTTAGAGGGGTTCAAGCATTGTGGGGTTCGACAGGAATATTCTCCTCTGTCGATTCACCGACTAGACGTTGACAGATAAAAACTCTAATGGGCTTTAAACACCCGACCCAAAAGAAGATAGTTCCGAATTACGATGACAATCAGAGGAGTTGTCATAATTCAAGCAGGTATTGTTTCTGGCAAAGCAATAAGCGGGTACTTTTTCAGATTATCTTTTATTGTTTATTGAAAGATGACTTTCTCTTATTGTACTTCTGGTGTCCGGGATATAGAAAGATTTAGCAGCAAACTGCCATTTAACTAAGATTGAGACGAATGGGAATGCATAATTGCCTGTTTTGAGTTAAGATTTAGAATAGCAGCGCAAATCGACCGAACAAATTTGGACAATTGGATAACATAGAAGAAGGAAAACGGATAAATCTGCCAACGTCTCATAATAATTGAGACTTTAGTGGGTAAAGAGAATCTCGAAAAAGACGATACTTGGTGTACCATTTCGGTAAATGAAATTAAAACGACTGTACTGGTACGGCATCTAGGTGGAGGAAAATTTAAAGTCATAGATGATCATTCAGATGGAAGTCTAATCGGAAAAATATTAGATGCATCAGAGATTTATCATTGTTAAACTTCATCTTGCATTTTACCGAGATTGAATACTTAAGAATTGGAAGAAAAACTAGCGAAAGCAAGGGAGAGGCTGTTTCAATTATTTATTCTGAAATCTTCAGAAATCTCAGCCTGTGACCAAGTAAGGTAAAGGTGAATAATTTTGACGTGAACAAGATAGCAGACAAAGTTTTTCTGACTCATATTCCAGTAACAGATGTGTCATAGTGGCCCCGGATTCAAGTTCAGACAATCAAGTTTTTGATTTCGGAGTCAGCAATTAGTTTATCAATAAGACTCTTTTGTTGGTCGTTTAAATTGGATATCGCTACTCCTAAATTTCGTTTTTTCATATTTCATCGGCGATTCTGTGTGTGCAATAATGGCTTTAACATATACATACTCTCTCTCCTCTGAGTGAGTAATTCAATATATTCACAAGACCGTTTCTTGCGATTGAGCTTGCAGCGTAGGCCACAAAACTTTTTGACGTTTTTGTCAAAACGTACTGTTAGATATGGCGCTAGGTACTGGCTCTGACAGTTGTGGTCTGCCTTCCCAGGTCAACAAATCTTATTGAAGAAGTGTTGACAAAATATATTTAATTAAGGGATACTACTCTGTCTTGAATTTATTGGCGCGACGCTTTCAAATTGGCTGTATTTTTGC
>JALYLJ010000068.1 GCA_030774295.1 Thermoproteota archaeon | reverse complement strand
TCGTTTGTGAATCAAATTTCACACAATTTTCGAACCTTCTAAAATATTGATCAAGAAAATGATAAAATTTAGCCAGCTGCAATATGTCCTAGATACACATACCGAAAAAAGGTAGTTTAAGGTATTTCCTTTTTGAATACATGTCCTGGTTACCTGTTTCAGGATTGAGTTTCGTTGTGATTTGGATTTTTGGTTTACGGTAGACGCCATAAATATGCCCTATTTAAGTAATGCTACATTCTTTAAATGCTAAGTTGAGCATCATCTCACAATGTCAATGTCGATAGAAGAGGCAACAAAAGTGATTGAAGACAGAATCAGATTTAAGTTATATGCAGCCCAATACTACCTGAAGCAGCTGAAGGATTTAGAATCGAAAGGACAAAGTCCTCACGATCCACGCGACAGGATTCTCTGGGAGATGACAAGTGAGAATTTATTATTCCATTTAGTTGGTGCCTTAGATGCTTTACTTCGAAGGATAACTGAACAATATCATGTCAAAATTGATACTCCACGTGATTTCACTATAAAGAAAATATATAGAAAATTGGGATCAAAACAAGGCTTGATAGAGGAGGCATACGACCTAGTGGATGGTAATCTTTATCGCGATGGTTCGTGGCTAACGGCGCTGTTTAACCTTAGAAACACTGGAATGCATAGAGCCATTCTTAATTTGGGCTTCTCTGCAAACAGTAAAGAGGTTTCATTCGTCGGTGTCCGTGAACCAATAGCGGCTATACCATATTTAGAGAAAGCCATTCAACAAATGAGAGACTTGATTACTGGAATAGTGAATAAAGATACATCGCTACGTATAAGCTAGCTAAGGCTGCATCTTTTTTGGGAGGATAAGCGGGATAAAGTAGCTCTTTTAATAGTCTCATCTGCAGGTGTCCTAGTTTTGTAAGCTGCTTATAATATTCAAGCAAATTGACATTAAGATTGGATCTATCAAGATTGGTCTGCATGCATTGCTACAAGCTGAGTTATACAATCTTGAATAGGAAAAACATTTCATCAAATAACTTTCTGTCGTTCGTTCTTGCCAAGTAAAGACCTGAACGATTTCCATTGACTTCTTTCCATTTCTGTGGTAATTCTTTAAGAACAAATTGTTCGACCCATGAAAATTGATACTAATTATTGAATTTAATAATGAGCATTCTCTTCGAATCAGTAAATTTACGCGCATTCCTATTTTTAGTAAAGTGTTAAAAATAAAGATTGCTTCCTTGTTTAAATTTGAAATCCTAAGGTTCACTAGCCTTATAGCGACCCGTCTGGTTGACAAACACTTTCGTGCCATTCTCATAGGTTAAAGTCTTGTTGACAACCTGCTCCGTGCCGTTTTTATTTTTTATTACGGTGATATCTACATTAGGGAGACTCTCGAGGGCTTTGCCTAAGTCTTCTATCCCTTTGATCTGTTCTTCTGCCGATACTTCTCTCATCCGTGTATAATCTGAACCTTCGGCCTTTACTATGAAGTCTGTCTTGGGAAATTCTTGTGTTTCGCCTGCATGCTCGTATATTTTAAAAGTAGTCTTTTCATTAGGATCTATTGGATCCTTCGAAACGTCATAAAAGTCCCTAAGACCAACAAGATGACCATCTTCTTTGTCATAAAATTCCGCTCTGACAAAAATGCTTCCCACAGTGTGATTATACGGATTCTGTAATACTCCCGTGATACTATTTTTATTTAATTGCGATTCTAGGACCTTTAATTCTTCAGCGTATAATGCATCTAATGTTGAAAACGACAAAATAAACGACAAAAGTCCAATATAAAATGTTAGTATTATCCCATTAATGCGATCCAATACTAATTACTAAGTTTTAGGAACCTTATAAAGTGCATTACCAATTCAATGTTTAATAGACATCATACTTTTATTTTGATTATGTCCGAGTGGGGGGAACTATGTCCTAAATGCAATAAGGGTCATCTGTATCCTGAGGGAAGGCGCGGTATTGACGGGGAAATAGAAGGGAAACTTAGAGACACTGCTCGCGCGATGGATTTACTATGTGATGTATGTGGCCATAAACAAAAAGCACGAAAAATGACCGAATATGACAAACCACCTACTGAAATAGTAAGCGGTATAGTAACAAAAGCCGATCCAGAGGAAAAACTATTTACGTGTGATTGTGGCGCATCTTTCAAAACCGATCAGGAATTATTCGAGCATCATCAAAGTGAACATGGAAAATAAATTAGCCTTTTTTAATTTTCTCATCCATGTCGGGAAGTTCCAATTTTGACACGGCACAAAGGGCTATAGACGATGATTTACTTTGAAAGTCAGCGATCATCGATTAAGAAATTTCTTATTTAGTGCGAAAAACTTTTCTATTTCTTCCTGCGTATAAGCTCTGTCTTTTTTTGTCCTCCTGGGCTCCGGCATAAATTTGGATATTTTTGTAACGTTTAAAATTATGTCATTAATCTTGTAAAATGCTGTTATAGCCGACACATAGTTATGGATAGCTGAATGTTGTTTTCCCTGTTCCTTCAAAGATAATACAAAGTCTATTATCCTGCGCTCTATCTGTTTAGTATCATTTCCAAAGAATAAGTCACTTTCATCTACATATTGAATAAATTTTTTTAAAAGAAGGGTATACGTTTTTCTCGTCTCATTGGATCTTATTGAGCTTGAAAACAGAATGTATGACTGCTGTTGCTCTAACTCCAGTTGCATGTATCTGATTGTGATATCTTAGCTAATAAGTCTAGTATATGCTGTACTAGAATAATCTTTAGCGCTAATTTATCTACTAGAACTTTAATAGTAATTATTGTACATTATTGCTGGGCGCGACTTTTTCAAGAAACAATGTCATCATTCTTCTTATCATTGCGATAATTGGCATTGGGCTTTCGATACTGTCATATCAGTATTCTTCTTTTACTGCAAATGAAATTGCCAACATTTCATCCCAAGATGTAAGATCCAATGCGAAAATAGAAGTATACCAACTATCGCGCATTCTTGTCAGGAGCATGGAATCCATTTCTAACAATTTACAGAGCTTGAGCAATTCCATTTCACTATTGGACATTAAAAACGACAATATTCAGAGATTATTTGATTCGGCTCAGACATCGACTAAGGACCTAACAAATGGATATTATATGTTT
>JALYLJ010000067.1 GCA_030774295.1 Thermoproteota archaeon | reverse complement strand
CCAACCCTCAACCATGGTGTAATTATCATTGGCCTTGCATCACCGTAGTATTTTCGATATGCTTTGTTGGAACGTATTAGACTAGAAGTGGTAGTTAGGTACTCTGATGAAATTCGGAGCGTCCGTTTCTGTTTTGCGAAACCTTCTATCAACTCAGTTAAATTGTTGTATTCTAGATTTTCTGGAATTGCTATCACCTGATTTACCTGACCGTATTCTAGATCCAGTAGAATCTTGACATCCGCGCTAGCCTCAACAATCCAATCTTTGCCAGTAATTCCGATATCGTAAAAACCTTCCTGCACATATGTGGGGATTTCCTGCGGTCGCAAGATTTTTACTTCTATTTCAGGGTCGCTCAGCTTGACTCTGTACGTCCTGCCACGACCTTTTACTGTCTGCCATGCTTCTTCAATGATTTTAAAGGTTGCATCTTCGATACTGCCTTTTGGTATCGCGAATTTTACTATTGCCATCTGATAATCGAATAATCTTCTTAATGGGATATATTTCTATTGAAAAATTATTTGCAGAGAATATTTGATTTGATAATTATGTTGAAATTTAGTATGAAAGATTATTCAAGATATTTATAGAACATTGTAAACTCAACTACTCTTTAATTGCAGCTCATGTAGAATCGCCCTGGCATTGTCTATCGTTATGTTTGATTGTGAATACATGGTTTCAGCTACGATATCAACTAGTTCTCCCATAGCACCTGCCGCAGCAGCTATATTCATTGCATGTAATCTCATATGCCCCTTTTGAATTCCTTCTGTGGATAATGCTCTAATTGCCGCAAAGTTTTGCGCAAGTCCAACAGATGCAATAATACAAGCAAGTTCCGATGCTGATTTTACCCTCAAAATTTTCAAACTCATCTTTGCTGTGGGGTGTACCGCTGATATTCCACCTACGATTCCTACTGACAATGGAATTTCAATGCTAGCTTTTAGATCACCTTTGGATGACTTTGCAAAAATACTAAGTGACCGGTATCTGCCATCTCTGGAGGCATACGCATGAGCAGCTGCCTCAATGGCACGAAAATCCTGGCCTGTTGCAATTGAAACTGCGTCTATTCCATTCATTATCCCTTTGTTATGAGTTACGGCTCTATGGGGATCAGAAAATGCAAATGCAAATGCAGACAGTATCCTGTCAACTACCTCAGTGCCGCCAAGCTCTTCCTTTTTAAAAGTGGCCCTGCTAGTTACAATTCTCTCCGTTGCATAATTGGAAAGTATTTTGAGGTTAACTTTCCCATTGCCATTGGACCTTCTTTCTATTTCAGGACCCAGAAGCTCGCACATGGAATTTATGGTATTTGCGCCCATAGAATCCTTACAATCTACATATAATTCTGAAACAAGCATTTTGGACCCGTCAACATCACTAGTAATTACACGCGTCTTGAGGTCTATTGCTTTAACATTTTTTGAGAAGGAATTAGCCATTTTGAGTAAAGATTCCTTGTTCTTTGAGATAGTACGCATGGCTTTCTTGATATCTAACATGTTTGTAACTTGAATTTGGCCTCTCATGATGGAACTATCAGCAGTTGCCTTGAATCCCCCACAAGACCTGGCTAGTTTTGCTGCATGACTGGCAGCTGCGATAACAGACGGTTCTTCGATTGCCATGGGAACCAAGTACTCTTTTTCATTTATCACAAAATTTGTTGCTATACCAAGAGGTAGTGAATAATTTCCTATTGCATTTTCTACCATCCTGTCAACTTTATCAAAAGGCAAAGCTTGATTTACAGCTATCGAAATTTCATTTTTTGAAATGTTGCTTTTTGATGCTAAAAATGATAATCTTTCATTAAGGTCCATCTCATAGAATTTCTTTTCTGTATTCATTGGCATGACCACCCACCACTACTATTATGATCGTGTGAGCCTTAATATTTTGTCGTCGCCTTGCTGCGGCAATGCTCTACCATCAGTATTGCTAGTAAGAACAAAAATTGATCCATCTTCAGATTCTACCAAGTCTATTATGCGACCATAACCTACTAGGATAGTGTTTTGACTGCCAGAATCAAAGTCTATATCTCTTAAATGGGATCCCTTCAGGGTGGCGACGATTAAATGATTCTGATATCCCAACTTGTTTGAAAATGCAAAGGCGATTCCGGATGGTTCTAAGGATGGATTAAAGCACAGGAGCGGTGGAGTATACCGATTATCCTCATCATCACTACTGTTGCATTCTTCATGAGGCCATCCATAATTTTTTCCCGGAGATATTAAATTTATTTCATCATTACCAGCCCCTCCTTGATCTGAACTATACAGAGCTCCGCTATTGGGAGCCCATGCTAATCCTTGGACATTCCTAAAACCATATGCATAAACAGGTGAATTGGAAAAGGGGTTATCTTGCGGGATAGTTCCATCTTCGTTAATACGAAGTATTTTTCCTGCCAGAGAATCCAAGTCCGGCGATAGTTCTGGAATTGAAGCATCCCCGGTTGATACGTATAGTTTGCCGTCCGGACCGAACTTTATGCGTCCACCGTTCCGATAATCATCACCCGGAATTCCATCGAGTATTGTTTTTGAATCGATTATTCGGTTGTTGCTTTCCTTAAGCATCAAGACTTTATTGAACAAACCCGTGCCGTTTGAATAAGTGTAATAAACATAAAACAAATGATTTTGTGTAAAATTTGGATGTAATGTGAGACCCAATAAACCAGCATCCCCTATATTTTCAGCCTTTATGTCACCTACAGGTTCTGTTAAAAGCGTTCCATTGTCAACAACTCTAATACTTCCTCGTTTTTCTGAGACGAAAATTCGTCCATCCTTTGAAATATCGATCGACCTTGGAGCCTGTAGCCCCTGCGCAATAATTTCCACTCCACTGGTATTTGTCAAATTACTCAAATTCGATACTGGTGCAGGTAATGGCACCAAAGTTTCAGAGGGAGAAAACTTCATGGTTAAAATGCTTACAATGATAACCAGTGCCGAAGGGATAACAAGCTTAATTAACTGTCTTCTTTCCATATGCTCGATTAGATTTGATTTTTTATAATTCTATTCAATTCTTTGTTAGTTAAATTAAGAATGGGTCGTCGCAATTACCTTACCTTGCTCTACTTTAACTCACTTTACATTAGTTTACACTGCCTTACCTTACAAATGTAACGCAGATGAGGAGATTTGAACTCCTGCTCGCCCGAAGGCGAATCGGCTTTCTTTCGGCCTGACTCAAGGCCGACGCATTATTGTGTTCTTAAACCTAACAAATTTAAGAAGACCACTCTGCCACATCTGCTTGAAGTTCTTGGAATATTTCTTATTTTTATTTGTTTAAATGCTACAAATGAGTGGCTCAAGTGGCTTTGGTTATGAATAGCATTATTATTTCGGTAACCTACTTGTAAATAGTCAAGTGAATAACTTATGATACCAATTAATAAACCACAGATTGATGATGAAGAAAGGCAAGAAATTCTCAAGGTACTTGATGAGGGAATTTTAACATCAGCTTCTAACTTTGGCGGTAAGAGGGTTCAGGATTTTGAAAGATTGTTGGCAGATTTCTTGCATGTCAAACACGCAATTGCAGTGAATTCTGGTACCGCCGCTTTACATGCTTCAATTCTTGCCGCAGGCATAAAGGAATCAGAGGAAATCTTGATTCCCTCATTTACATTCGTTGCAACGGCAAATTCCGTAGCATGCACAGGAGCCAAACCTGTCTTTGTAGATATTGAAAAAGATACCTATACAATGGATCCTCTTGATTTAGAAAACAAGATTACGAAAAAAACAAGGGCAATAATTCCAGTTCACCTTTACGGCCATCCCGCCAAGATGGATGAAATAAAAGAAATCGCAAACAAACACTCCATAATCGTGATCGAAGACGCTTGCCAATCTCTAGGATCGACATATGATGGAAAGCAGACGGGCACACTTGGTCAGATGGGTTGTTTTAGCATGTATGCTTCCAAAGTATTGACTTCAGGAGAAGGCGGCGCTATTACTACTGATAGTAATGAGTTCGCAGAAAAGCTCAGGATGATAAGGAATCATGGAATGGTACATGGATATGATACGCGAATAATTGGATTCAATATGCGATTACCCGAAATCTCTGCAGCCATCGCAAAAACCCAAATGACAAAAATTCAATCCATGCTAGAGAAGAGGTCTATTAACGCAAAAAAACTAGGGCAGCTGTTAAGCGATAAAATTAAGAATAAAAATATTGTCCTGCCGCACGAAAACCAGAGGACAAAATATAATTGGTATCTCTATACAGTGGCCTTAAATGATTCTCGAGACAAGGTAAAAAAATTCCTAAATGACAGTGGAATCGGCGCAACCATTTATTATGATCCACCAGTTCATGAAACACCATTCTACTCACAATTTCATAATGGAGAGCTAGAGATAACAGAATGGGCTTCAAAAAGTGTTCTCTCGCTACCCGTACATCCC